>CAYILS010000088.1:0-3676 GCA_964364325.1 uncultured Pseudomonadales bacterium | reverse complement strand
AGTGCCTGAGGAGAGACTCGAACTCTCAAGGTCATTACAACCACGAGTTTTTGAGACTCGCGCGTATACCATTCCGCCACCCAGGCTATTTGGAGATTATTTTAACATTATTGTTCGGAATTTGGGATTTAGTTATTGATTATTACCCGCACTAGCGGGTTTTATCCACTCCGTAAAAACGTACCCTATCACCCTTAAACCGCAGATCTATGGTTCGCAAAGCTCCATTACGATGCTTGGCTATATTTAGCTTAACTGTCGAGAGATCTTCAGCGTCCTCACGATAGAGGAACATCACGACGTCCGCGTCTTGCTCTATACTCCCCGACTCACGCAGGTCCGAGAGCTGCGGCGCACTCCCTGCCCCGCGGTGTTCGATATTGCGTGACAGCTGCGACATGGCCACGACTGGGATCTTTAGTTCACGTGCTAGGTTTTTCAGGCCCTGACTGATCTCGGCAACCTCTTGGACCCGGTTATCCAGATTGCGCCCCTTCACCAGCTGCAGGTAGTCCACAAACAGCAGTCCCAGATTGTGTTCCGACTTGAGTCTCCTGGCCTTCGTCCTCATCTCCAGCACCGAGATTCCTGGCGTATCATCGATATACAGCGGCGCCTCCGCCAGTACCCCCATCGCCTCCGAGAGTTTTTCAAAGTCTTGCGGCGTCAATTTGCCTGTCTTCAACCTCCACGCATCAATATCCGCTTGCGACACCAGCATGCGATCGACCAGCTCCTCCTTACTCATCTCGAGCGAGAAATAGCCTACGGGCACCTTGGCCACCACGCTGGCATACTGGGCAATATTCAAACTAAAGGCGGTTTTCCCCATGCCCGGTCGTGCGGCCAGAATAATTAGGTTAGAATCTTGCATGCCGGCCAAACAATTGTCTAGGTCAGTAAATCCAGATGGCACACCGCGTAAGCTACCCGACTTCTTCGACAATTCATCCAGCCGGTCAAAGCTCTCCGCCAAGACGCTACGAATCGGGAGAAAGCCTTGCTTCAGGTTCGACTGCGAGAGCGAAAATACCTTTTGCTCAGCACTGTCTAGGATGCCAGAGATATCACTCCCCTCGTCAAACGACATCTCGATCATCGTCGACGAGTCGGCTATGAGTCGACGTCTCGTGTAGTAGCCCTGGATGATCTCACCGTAGTGGCGGATATTGGCGGAGCTAGGCACCCCGTCCACGAGCGTAGAGATATAACTCACACCCCCCACCGCTTCCAGGAGCTTCATCGATTTTAGTTTTTGTGGCAGGGTCACCAAGTCAATGGGCTCACGTGCTTCAAACAGCGCGATCATCGCCTGATAAATATCCCCGTGTTTAGCCTGATAAAAATGGTCAGCCTGCAAAAACTCCGAAACTTGGACAATCGCGTCTTTGTCGATCAAGATCGACCCGAGTACCGATTTTTCCGCGTCATCACTGTGGGGAGGAACCTTTTGCGCTGCCATACAAGGATTTTAACATTTACCAACGCTCTATCCACGCTCTCTAAACTAGGTGCTACCTATTCAAACGTAATCACTTCGGTCAAATCATCATTCAGAGATAGCTTACTCAAATTCAAACTCTTCACACTGCGGCTGGCATGTTCGTACGCCGCGATAAACTTAGCCACACCCTCACCATACGGCAAGACGTAGTAGGGTTCGAGTTTTGAGACCACTTCAGTCAGATCTTTCATCGCCATCGATTCACTCGACACGATCACCGCGTCGATATTCTCTAGTTCCGAGATATTCTTTTCACTCAGCGGTTTCGAGAGATTCCCCAGATACGCTACGCGAATGTCATCAAACTGCACAACGTATACTGGCTCTGCTTCTGTCTTGTAGCCAAACACCGAAATCCCCTCTACTTCATACTCACCCGGGTCAGTAATGACAAAGTCCTCTCCCCCAGTCTTGTGAGAGATGGTCAGTTTAGCCGCTTCAGCCAGGACACTCCCCGTCTTAGCCTTGATTTTAAAACTGTCTTTACCAACGTAGCTTATATCCATAGGAATCTATAATACCACGTGGGTAGCGCTCTTTACAGCCCGCCTCGACTCGCCAAGGCTAGCCGACGCGAGGCGGGTCTTTACGTCTGCAAGACTTTAAGCTACACTGTGCCCAAGATGAAAGTCAAAAAAGAAGCCACTGTAGCTGTTGTTATAGGTCTCATTCTCGCCCTCATCGTGACGGGCGGAGTGCTCCGCGCCCGCCATGCCCTACAGTCTATCCAACTCCCCAGTCGGAAATCCTTCCTCGGGGGCGAATCCAAACAGCCAGAACTCAAAAACACCGAGCTTTTCCTCGAGATCACGACCCCAGACAACTCAGTCACTGCCGAGCCCAAGCTGACCTTGACCGGCAAGACACTCCCTTCTACCTACATCGCTATCCTCGGCGAGCAAGGAGAATACCTCATAGTCCCTAGCGATCTAGGGAGCTTTAGTCAGGAGGTCACCCTGATCAAAGGAGCCAACACCATTCGTATCACCGTCTACCAAAATGATGGCAAAAAAGTCGAGGAGACGATCAACGCGGTGTACACAACAGCAAAGCTGTGATACAGTGAAACCTTCAAAAAGTATATGCAGCAAAAACGTCTTTTTATCCCATTTATCGCGGTAAGTTTATTCCTCTCTACCGCCACCTCACTCCTCTCCTCTATCTCAGCTGCTTCTCCTAGTCCCCTCCCCTCCATTAGTCCCAAGCCCACAGTCCAACCCGAGCCAGTTGACATCAACGAAGTCACCGAAAACCTCAAAAAACGCCTCCAGGACTCGGTCGATACCCCTACTCCCAGCCCCTCAAATACAACCGCCCGTGCCTATATCGGGGTTGTCAAAGATATCATCAAAGATACCGTCATTATCGAAGATAAGGATGGCAAAAAAGATATCAAACTCGAAGATGGCACCGCCATTCTGCGCTCTCCCGGCAACGCGGTAATCAAATCCGACAGCATCCGTATCGACGACTCTATCATCGCTATAGGTCAGCTCAAAGACGACGTGCTCATGGGTCAGCGACTCATCGTCAGCACCGAGGCCATCAAACCCCCTGCCAAAAGCTCTGGTATCGGCACCATCCTCAAGATCAACAAAGCCGACCTCCTCCTCAAGGTGGGAGATAATGAAACTACCATCCTCTACAACGCCAAAACCACGCTCAAGTCCGCGGCCGGCACGATCGAGTTTAGCGATCTACAGGTCGACGATACGCTCATCTATACCGCAGTTTCAGATGCCCTGCCTGCGCAGGCAGGCAAAGACAAGCAAACCGCCACTGTCATCATGCGCATCGGTTCCAGCTCGCTCTAATATCTCCCTGTTATAATTACCTTATGACCGACACCTATCCCACACCTGAGATGCAAAAGCTCATTCAGGCGATTAGTACCTTGAAAAATCCAAAGGAAATCGCCAACTTTTTCCGCGATCTCATGACAATCAAAGAGCTCGAAGATGTTAGTCAGCGCTGGCAAATCGTGCTACTACTTAACCAAGGTGTCCCCTACCTAGAAATTGCCAAACAGGTCGGGGTCTCCACCACCACTGTGACACGGTGCGCCCTCTGGCTCCATCACGGCAAAAATGGCTACAAAACCGCCCTCTCCCGACTTTCTGTCAACACCAAATAGAAATGTCCGCTTTTCTGCAACATAGAAATGTCCTCTTT
>CAYILS010000087.1:0-3706 GCA_964364325.1 uncultured Pseudomonadales bacterium | reverse complement strand
AAAGCGGACATTTCTACTTTGCCGAAAGAGGACATTATCACTTTGCACTAACAATTGGTGCATTTCACCCTTGATGACATCCAAATTCATGTCATAATAAATCTATGACCAAACAAGATCCTCAGTATCTCGACGAAGCCTTTCAGAAGATTTGTGAAGAAATGCTTGCCACCTTTATCAAGAAACACAAAGACTACGGCAAAGGTAACATTCTCTCCATCAAAGAGCTTGGCATTGCCTTTCGCACTACCGAAAAAGTCGAGCGTCTCAAAAATCTCCTAATGAATCCAGGCCAGGCTCCCGAAAACGAATCAATCGATGATAGCTGGATGGACGTGGCGGTCTACGCGGTGATTGCCAGGATGTACCGTAAAGGCTGGTTCCAAAACCTTGAATTGAAAAAATAACTACCTATGAGAATCGGTCTTGTCTACAATGCGCGCCCCACGATGTATGACAGAAACGACCCTGCCCTGGAGAAACACATCGAAGGCGACGAGTGGAAAACAACGCAGGCGACAGGCAACGCAGTCATCAGCAATGGTCACACGGTCGAATACTTTGCAATTGACGAACATATTTACGAAACTCTTAAATCGGCTAAGTCTAGACTCGATCTCATCTTCAATCTATCTGAAGGAGTCAGTGATGGAGCCGACAGAGAAGCGCATATCCCTATGCTCTGTGAGGTCCTGGGTATCCCCTACACTGGCCCTGGTCCCCTCTCTGCCGCTCTCATCCTCAACAAATCCCGCGCCAAGGAGATCTGGCGAGCTAACGGGGTCAAAACCGCCGACTCCCAGCTCTTCACTACCAAAGCGGCTAAACTCAAAAAGTCGCTTACCTACCCGCTCATCGTCAAGCCAAGCAACGAAGGCTCTGGTATCGGGATCAAATCAAACGCTATCGTAAATAGCACCAGTGAGCTCAGCAAAGCGGTGACGCTGATTCTAAACGACTATCATCAACCAGCCTTGGTCGAAACGTATCTACCCGGTCGCGAATTTACCGTCGCCCTAGTCGGCAATGGAGCAAGCGTAATCACGTTACCTATTATCGAGATCAACTTTGCCGGCTTCCCCGAGGGTGCGCCCCCAATTGACTCCTACGAAGCCAAATTTATCTACGGTGCCACCGGCATGGTCGACATGCATGGAACGGAATTTTGCCCGGCCGATGTGACACCCAAATTAGCCAAAACAATCAACGATCTATCGAAGCAAGCGTACCTCACGATCGGTTGCCAAGACTTTGGCCGTGTAGATATCCGACTCGACGCTAAAGGGGTCCCGTATGTGTTAGAAATCAATCATCCACCTGGGATCATGTCCGACGAGTTCGAGGCATCGTTTGTTGTCATCGCCGCCCGCAAGTACGGCTGGACATTTGAAAAGCTGGTAGATCAAATCCTCTCTTCTGCCATCTCGCGCCTTAATCTCTAATTGCCAACAAGGTGATGGTAGAGTGTAATATATTCTTTCGCTGACTTGTCCCAAGAAAAGTTCGTTTCCATCGCGGAAACAATCATTTTCTGAAAGTCCTGTGGCTTCGTATTTTTAATAACCAAAGCTTTAGTAATTGTCTCTTTGAGCACCCTCGCAGTTGGTGATCGATACAAAAATCCATTTACTCCGTCATTGATCGTGTCATTAAGTCCTCCAGTCGCTCGCGCAATGGGGATTGCCCCGTACCGCATCGCATACATTTGGATGAGACAGCACGGCTCAAAGTGTGACGGTATCAAGACATAATCGGATCCAGCGTAAATGAGCGACGCAAGATCTTCATCGTACGTCGTCCTCACCGATACGGTATTGGGAAGGAATGTTGCGAGCGTCCCAAATCGCTCTTCCCACGATTCTTTACCGTGCCCCATGATCACAAACTGACACTTATCAAACTCTTCCCTAGAGATCATCCGATGGAGCACATCGATCCCCTTTTGGTTGACGTCGAGTCTACCGACAAATCCAATTACAGTCACATCTCGCTTAACAGGCAATCCAAATTTTTTCTGCAAATATGCTTTGTTCACTCGTTTCACTTGCTCCAAATCACTCTGGAGATTGTATCGCTTAGCTAGTACGACATTGGTTGATGGGTCGTGCAGCGTGTAGTCTATCCCATTCAAAATTGCCGTTGTTTTGGAGATGTTCTCCCTTACTAAGTCATCTAGTCCCACACCTAGTTCTTCTGTTTGGATCTCTTTGAGATATGTCGGAGATACGGTGGTGACCATATCAGCATGCGTGATCCCTTCAGTCATAAAGTTGAGCTGTTTTTGCTTCGTTTCCCACTGCGATAACCGCAACTTACCGATCGGAATTCCGAGCCTTGTAGCAAATACAACAGGAGATTTGCGTTGATGGGATAGACAATGGATAGTAAGTAATGTTTTTATTTTGATATTTTGCACGTTAAATAATAGTGGGATGAGACCACAATGGTTATCGTTGCAATGCACCACATCAGGCCTCCAGCCTTGCAGTAGCTTAGACGTGACGAGTTGAGCTACTGCTCCCGCAAAAACCGCAAATGTTTCGGGGATGGGCTTATCAAAGTAGTGTTTGTTCGCGAGCAGATATACCGGGATGTCAGTATGTAAAAAACTGATCACAGAAACCGTGATCGGGATTAATTTACCTCCATACAACACATACATCGTCCCCAGAACTTGCTTGCGCTGATGAAACATTTTGGTTGCTTTGTAATGAGGTAGTACCACGCGGATATCAACGCCGGCTTGCTTGAGCGCATTGGGGAGAGATCTTGCCACGGCACCCAACCCTCCGACTTTGATAAACGGCTCAAGTTCCCAGACCGGAAATAAAACTCTCATACTACTCTACAGCTTGATCGGTTTTACTCAGTTCTTCGAGTTTTTGCATCAGCTCATCTTTGGAGTACACCGACGTATCGACCTGGTTGTTGGTCAGTGTCCGCAGTCCTTCAATAATCCTTCGTACATAGACTGCGTCTTTGATCCACAGATTACTAATGGCTATGGTGTTTTCTTCAAATGTTTTAGAGACTAGTACAAGCTGGGCGTAGAACGGAGAGGTGTTGATAAAGACATTCACAATATCTTTCACGTCCACCCCGTGCACCTCCGATGACCAGATAAATTTGCGGGTGATAATAGTTACTTTGTCCTCTTCCACGCGGATAGTATCGGGGAACAAATCAAAGGGGAATTTGTGGGAGCTTGCAGTCACCAGTGTTCTACGCGCTTGTCGGACCAGCCCGGGGATCACTTCTGTTTCTTGCTTAACTTTTTTAGCTTGCAGATCAACCATGTGTCATCATCCTACTAGACCGGGGGGAAATACACAACTTTATGGTAGAGTAGTCCCATGCAAGACCCTCGCAAAATACTCCTTGTGACAACTATTGTAGGTTTAGCGCTCATGTTTGGCTACGCCTATATCCGCGACACCCGGCGTACGGCTACGGTGACTGCTCCAGACGCTTCGAGCGAGAAACAAGTAGTCTCGCCCTACGCCGACTGGACACTCTTTCGTAATGGTTATACCCTCCCCCTCCCTCCCGACTGGAAGAATACTTCCGATACCGGTGGCACGGCAGTCTTAGAACCAGGGACACCAGTCGGCAGCATAGTCAAATTATCCGTAACTCGGCTATCTGATGCCAATGTCAATCCCTGAGTTTGGTATACCGTCGGCTGGGTTGGTTTAAGAACTTTTTA
>CAYILS010000086.1:0-3838 GCA_964364325.1 uncultured Pseudomonadales bacterium | reverse complement strand
TTGTGTACGCCAAGCAATATACGTGAGAGTGCAAAATGTATGCGACTCGTACAATAATTTGCTACTAGGCAAATAGTATGCTATACTGCCTTTAGTTACTTTTACATGACGCATCTTATATAGGCGTGAGGTTTTTAGAAATTGGTCTGAGAATCTTTCCTAACTTTTGATAGTGTCTTAAGGAGTTTATATGTCGCAACAGCGAAGCTGGTTTGGTGGATCCAAGCCCAATTACCGTAGTGCAGGCCGAGGACAGCGCGGTGGTAATAAAATTAAATACATGTCGGTTAGTCCGGCTATGTTAGTCAAGAAGGCTACGGCAGTAGAGACTAGGGTTTATACGCCCAAGAACAAGTTTGTCGATTTCCCCCTAGATCCACAGATCCAGAAGAACATTGCCCACAAGGGTTATGTGAATCCTACGCCTATCCAGGACCAGGTCATCCCTACTACCCTTGAAGGACGTGATGTGATTGGACTAGCTAGTACGGGAACGGGTAAAACCGCAGCATTCCTCTTGCCTTTGATCGACAAAATCGTCAAACACCCTGGACAAAAAGTCCTGATAGTCACCCCAACCCGCGAACTCGCGGTACAAATAATGGAAGAGGGCAAAGCCTTCTCATTTGGAACCAGAACGTTCTTCACTATTTGTATTGGGGGGGTTGACTTGGGTCGCCAAGTACGCGAACTACGTCGCAACCCACAGTTTGTAGTCGGGACTCCAGGACGACTGAAAGATCTCTCAGAGCGACGCGAACTGAAGCTGTTTGAGTATCGCACTATCGTGCTGGACGAGGTGGACCGGATGCTTGATATGGGATTTGTGAACGAGATGAGAGATTTGGTAGCTCAGCTACCCAGAGAAAGACACTCACTTTTCTTCTCCGCCACTATGTCGGATAAAGCCCGCGTAATAGCGCGCGAATTCCTCCATGAGCCAGTGACGGTCGAGGTCGCTACCCAACGCGCCAGCGAAAATGTGGACCAGGATATCGTCAAGCTCAATGGTCGCAACAAAGTGGAAGTCCTCCATGAGATGCTAATCCGCCCCGAGTTTGAAAAAGTCTTGCTGTTTGGTCGTACTAAACACGGGATGGAAAAGCTGACCGGGGAGTTGGAGCGACGCGGATTTGCGGCTACTTCTATCCATGGTAACAAGTCGCAGTCACAGAGACAGCGAGCACTCCAAGCTTTTAAAAACAATCAAGTGCAGATCCTGCTGGCGACTGATGTGGCCGCTCGTGGACTGGATATTGACTCGGTGTCCCACGTGATCAACTGGGAGCTCCCTGAGACCTACGACGACTATATCCACCGCATCGGGCGCACAGGGCGCGCGGATAAATCGGGTGTCGCGCTAACCTTCATCGACTAATCCCAAGGTATAATGGGTAGATCCCCCTTCGTTCTGGGGGAACTTCGGAGGGACACAGTGAAGTCAGATTTAGTAAGAACTGGATACAACAAGGTTGCGAGTGTGTATTTGGCGAACAGGGATAGGCTCAAAAGTGGCAAGTACATCCAGCAACTCCTCAAGTATGTACCGAAAAATTCGACTATTTTAGATCTCGGGTGTGGGGCTGGGGTGCCAGTTGACGATGTCCTCCTAAAAGCTGGCCACGAAGTAATCGGAATTGATATCTCCATTGAGCAAATAAAGTTGGCGCGGAAAATGTGTCCCGGAGGTCAGTTTGTGGTGGGGGATATCCAGAATTTACAAAAAAACGAGTATCAAGTTGATGCGGTTGTGAGTTTTTATACAATTTTCCATATACCAAGAACAAAGCAGGGTGAGCTACTAAAGATTATGGCGAGCTTTTTACCCAAAGGTGGGATGTTCCTGATCACCATGGGGGATAGGGAGTTTGAAGGTGAACATAACCTCCACGGCACCAAAATGTGGTCCAGCCAATACGGGACAGTGAAGAATAAAAAACTAGTGGAAGCGGCCGGCTTTAGTATCATTACTGATGAGTTGGATATGAGTGGGGGAGAGCGACACCAAGTACTACTGGCGAAAAAACTATGATGAGAGAAATAGCTCAGCTGCACATCGGGGCACTACCCCATACTTGGAGTTCGCGTAGAGGCGTGGATTTTGTAGCCAATCTCTATCGTATCGTGGGTAAAATTGGTTACATCAAAATGATCAATCGTGACGGTCGGGCACTGGGAGTAGTATCGGGGATTGGTCCACTCATTTTAACTTTAGCGGTAGAACCTGCTTGGCAGCGCAAAGGAGTTGGGAAAACACTGCTATCTAGGCTACCTCAAAAGCTTTTAGTGTATACCCAAGAGGAAACGACTCCCTTTTACGAAAAACAAGGATTTCGACGTGTAGCTCATATTGGGAAAGTGGTTTTTTTATGGCGAAACTGATCACGAAGTGGTGGTGGGTGATTGCCGGGCTTTTACTGGGCGCGATGTATGTATACGGCTACCAGCGGATGTATTTCCACCAGGATGACCTTGATTGGTTTATATTGGCTAATAGACCTTTGATAGATGTCTTGCGCGCACCAATTGGCGACCACGTCAACTATGTGTGGAGGCTACTGCTCAAGGTAGAGTGGGACCTATTTGGCATGACCTTCCCGTGGTACTTAGCTGTGTCGCTCACGATCCATGCTAGCGTAGTATGGCTGTTGTACTACCTTGCACGCGCCACATCGGGGCGAGCCGATTTATCAGCTATGGCAGCCCTACTTTTTAGCGTCAACACCAACTGGACCGAGACTATTTTGTGGATCTCTGGTCAGACGATCACGATTACGGCGCTATTTGTGCTTTTATCCATGATCGCAATTTGGCAGAAAAAGAGCGAGGGGATCGCTCTACTACTTGCTAGCTGGACATCGGCGCTAGCGATAGGGGTGCTAGGAGCGAGTGCGTTGGTATACAAAAAAATGAGGTGGCAAACTTTGGGGGTACTGGTGCTATTGGGAATTATTTACAAACAGTGGGCGACCGATGGGACGAGCATTGCGTTTAGCCTAGAGTGGCTTGGTCAGGTAGGGGTAGTGTGGGGACTGATGCCGGTTAATAGTGTGATAGGTAGACTCCTGATCCCGTTTGACCGGCTAGAGACAGTAAGAATTATTTTGGTGTGCTTGGCTTTATTTTATGGTGCATGGAAATGGAGGGACAAGTTGTTGGGTATTTGGCGGGATGAGTGGAGTCGGTTTTTGCTGTTGCATCTGGGGATCTACAACTTGATCGTGGCAGTAGGTAGGGCACAGTACGGAGTGGGGATTATGCGAGCCGAGCGATACACATATTTAGGGCTACTCCTCGTTTTGCTTTTGGCGGTACGCGTGATGAGAAACGTAAAAATAGGTAGGTGGGCGTGGATTGTGCCTATGATTGTGGTTTCGCAGTGCATAGGGTTTTACCACCGGGCAGAAGGGTATATAGAGCGGCCGCAACAACTCAAAAAACTAGTGCAAGAGATTAAGCAGACTGACCCTACAGCGATTAATCAAGGGGCCTATTTGCCCCATTTTGTGCTGAATGATGAACGGCTCAAATACCGAGACCTTTTACCTTTATTAAAAGATTGACCTATCCAATTTTGTCTGCCATTATAGAAGAAGTAGTTATTTGGGTGAACAGGAGTGTATGGCAGATCAAGACGCGCAAGATATAAACCAAATGATGTCGGCTTCGGCGGACGTCGTGATTAAGCCACCCAAAAAATCAAAATTGTTGTGGGTAGTCTTGGGTTGTGTGGTAGTCGGAGTAGGACTGGGAATTGTAGTGTACCAACAGTCGCTGACTCCGAGCGTCAAGCCTACTCCAACACCTAAAACAGCGGTCGTGACACCGAAGCCTCTCC
>CAYILS010000085.1:0-3853 GCA_964364325.1 uncultured Pseudomonadales bacterium | reverse complement strand
CATTAACTTGACATATTCAAAAAACGGAATATGATAGTTGTATATGCAAGCCTCAAAGCAGAAGCAGAACGCCTCCTATCTCAAAGCCCTCGGACACGCCAAAAGACTCGAAATAGTCTGTCTTTTGCATGGCCACGAGCTGACGGTCAACCAGGTAGTGCAGATGACTGCTCTGCGTCAATCCACTGTCAGTCAACACCTCATGCTCCTCAAGCAGGTCGGTTTAGTCCGCCAAAGCAAGGTCGGCAAAGAAGTCTACTACTCTCTGACAGAAGATCACTTCATGAGTCTATCCCTCTTCATCGACAGTCTAACCAAAGTAAAACCTATGGAGGATGCACAGCCCACCGTCATCGACCCTATTTGTCAGATGAAGCTGACGCCCCATAGTGCTAGTTTCACAACGGAGTACGACGGAGTTCGCCATTACTTTTGCGGCAAAGGTTGCTTAAAAGAATTTAATCTTGAACACAAAGGAGCTCTATGAAAATACTGATTCAATCCATTATGTTCATCGCCATCGTTAGCATCTTTGCCGTTGCCTCCGATCGACTCTCTAAGATCGAATCTTCGACAGGTATGTCCAAGTCGGCTCTTAAATCTGAGGAAGTCATGGGTGACAAAGAATTCCTCGCAGACGTTATAGCTCATCACCACGGTGCCATAGTGATGGCCAAAGAGGCACGACTCAACTCCGACAGATCGGAAATATTACAATTTGCGAACGACATAATCGCGATGGAATCTAGTAGTATTGAGCAAGCGTATATCTGGCGCCGTGATTGGTTTGGCGAGACCTCCTATATTTTCCCCGACAAATCCGACAAAAAGATCACTATGATCAAAGATCTAGGGAGTAGAGATGACAAATTTGATCTGCGTTTCTTAGATGCGATGATTGCTCATCACGAAGGCGCAATCACCATGTTAAATGGTATTCTGGTTCCAACCACCAAAACAGAAATCCACAATACTGCCTCATCAGGCATCATTGCATTAAGCAAAGATATAGAAACTATGAAAGGTTGGAAAAAGGAGTGGTATGGAAAATAAGCATACGATGAAATATGAAGTGAAAGGTATGCACTGCGCCAGCTGTGCCAGCATCATCAAGCGCAAAGTTGAAAAAGTAGCTGGAGTCGACTCCGCTACGGTCAATCTAGCCACCGAAACTGCCGAGATCAGTATGTCTGGCCACGTGGGTGTGGATACCATGAACGCCACTATCACCCCCCTGGGTTATGAACTAATAGATTCCTCCACTATGGTCGGAATGACACAGTCTAACACCATGGATCCAAAAAGTCCTCACTTTGGTCACGATATGGGACCCATCACTTCTGACGCCACCAAAAAAGCCGAAAAGCTAGTAGAACTAGAGAGTCTCCGCCAAAAAACTTTCTTTGCCATGCCCATCGCCTTGATCGTTTTCTCTCTCATGATATGGGACTTGCTCTCCAAACAATTTGGCCTGCTCCCGGGCATTCCCCTTTCAATGATGGCCTTTAACCGGCTCTCCTTTATCCTCTCGGTCCCAATCATGTTTTGGGTAGGTCAGCCGTATATCCAAGGGTTTGTCAGGTTTATCAAATACCGCGTCGCCAACATGGACACGCTTGTCGGTATCGGCACTCTTGTAGCCTTCACCTATAGCTCCATTCTCCTGCTATTCCCGGAGATCAACTCGATTCTAAAAGCCCCCCAAGGTTTATATTTTGACGTCACTATCGTGGTCATCACCTTTATTACTTTTGGTAAATACTTAGAAGCACGCTCCAAACTCAAAACCGGCGAAGCCATCGAAAAGCTCCTCGGGCTCCAAGCCAAAACGGCATTGGTGTTGCGCGGTGGCAAAGAAGTCGAGATCCCGCTTGGTGAAGTAATTGTTGGTGATATTGTGATAGTCAAGCCCGGTGTCAAAATCCCTGTCGATGGCGAGATCACCAAAGGTGATAGTAGTGTCGACGAGTCCATGCTGACTGGCGAGCCCCTCCCCATCGACAAAATAGTTGGCGACAAAGTGATTGGTGGCACCATCAACAAACAGGGGATGTTCCAGTTTCGTGCCACTGTCGTGGGAGAGGGTACCATGCTCTCCCAAATTATCAAAATGGTAGAAAATGCCCAGGGCAGTCATGCTCCGATCGAAAAACTAACCGACAAAATATCTGCCATCTTTGTGCCAATCGTCTTGGTCCTATCAGTCGTCGTGTTCCTCACATGGACAGTACTCGGCAATCCCCTCCTCGGACTCCTTAGTTTTGTCGGTATCCTGGTCATTGCTTGTCCCTGTGCTCTCGGGCTCGCCACTCCTACGGCGATTATCGTTGGTGTGGGCAAAGCCGCGGGCTTAGGGATCTTGGTCAAAAATGCCGAAAGCTTAGAAAAGCTCAGAAGTGTGAACTACATTGTACTCGACAAAACAGGGACACTGACCAAGGGACAACCCTCAGTCACAAGTCTCAAAACAGTCGGAACGATTTTAGAGCAGGACTCACTCCAGATCCTCGCTTCCCTCGAATCCAGCTCCGAGCACCCTCTAGCTCAAGCCATAGTCGAGAAAGCTAAAACCGACAAATTGACGCTTTTAGCAGTCACTGATTTCAAGTCTATACCTGGCCAAGGTTTGCAAGGCAAAATCAATAAAGCCTTTTACTACGCCGGCAATCTCAAACTTATCACAACCCTGGGCCTCAAAATTGACACCGATATTATTGAAAGTTTTGCCGAGGTGGGTGCGACCCCGATCATCCTGGCCTCAGCCAAAGAGATTATCATGTACCTAGGCATCAGCGACACGCTCAAAGACGAATCCGTCCAAGCCATCAAAGATCTCCACAAGTTAGGTATCAAAGTGGCCATGTTGACCGGCGACCACCATTTGACAGCCGAGCATATTGGCAAAACCGTGGGAATTGACAAAATTATTGCCGAGGTCATGCCAGGTGATAAAGCTAGCGAGGTAACTAAACTCCAAAAAGAAGGTTATAAGGTTGCCATGGTGGGAGACGGTGTTAATGACGCCCCGGCCCTCGCTACCGCCGATGTGGGGATCGCCATGGGTACAGGCACTGACGTAGCCATTGAGTCCGCCGGCCTCACCCTCCTAGGTGGCAATCTCGAGCGACTACCCCAAGCTATTCAACTATCCCGCCTGACCTTCCGGGTGATCAAGCAAAACCTATTCTGGGCGTTTGCTTACAATATTGTCGGCATCCCGATTGCCGCTGGCATCCTTTACCCGCTCTACGGCATCATGCTCAACCCAGGCATAGCGGGAGCCGCGATGGCGTTCTCGTCTGTTTCAGTCGTCACCAACTCTTTGAGATTAAAAGTCAGTCGTATATGATAGGAGAACTATGAATCTTTGGTTAATTTTGTTGACTGGCCTAACCAGCGGTGGCGTGACCTGTGCCGCGATGCAGGGTGGGATCTTGGCTTCAACCATCGCGAATCAAAAGCGAGCCGAGGGCAAAAAAGTCGTAGAAGGCACCTCTCCCAACAGTTTTGATGTCGGTGACTGGGGCCCTGTCACGACCTTTCTCACGACCAAACTCATCGCCCACACCATCCTCGGATTTTTCCTTGGCTGGCTCGGATCTGCTATCACGCTCTCCCTCGGCATGCGCCTCTTCTTCCAGGGATTTGCCGCGCTCTTTATGTTTGCTTCTGCCATGAACCTACTCGAAGTGCACCCCATTTTCCGCTTTATGGCGTTTACCCCGCCCAAATTTGCGCGTAAGCTGATCAAAAATAATACCGCGGCTGACAGACTATTTGCCCCTGGCCTCCTCGGATTTTTGACAATTCTCATCCCTTGCGGGGTCACTCAGGCCATGGAGATCCTCGCCAT
>CAYILS010000084.1:0-3897 GCA_964364325.1 uncultured Pseudomonadales bacterium | reverse complement strand
TCAAGTGTCCTATTTTATCTTAGACACTTGTCTTAGTTTAAAGGGGACGGGTCAGCAACAGTCATTGGAATGATGATGAACTTCTATACTGCAAAAACATTCTCAATGTATTTTGGCATAATCTTCCTATCATGCTTAGTTGGATTTTATGGCGTAAGAATGTTATTTAAGGAGCCAAGCAAATGAAAACCGCTATTGTTATTGGCTCAACAGGCGGGATAGGAAGCGAACTAGTGAAGGCTCTAGTACGTGATGGTTTCAAAGTTCTAGGCGTATCTAAATCTGGAGATATCAAATGTGATTTAACTGACTTAAAACAGATTCATTCTGCCATCACTTCAATCAAAGAAAGTGCTGGACAAGTTGATTTACTGATTAACGCTGCAGGCATAGCAACATACAAAAATCTTTCAGACGTAACAGATAAGGATATACAAGATGCATTCATGGTCAATACGATTGCTCCCGCTATATTCATTCGTGAGTTACTACCAATAATGACTTCGGATGGTTTAGTGTTAAATATCGGCTCTGGTGCTGGCACAATCCCTATGAGAGGTAGAACTATCTACTGTGCAACGAAATATGCACTTCGAGGACTATCGTTAAGTCTAAATGAGGAATACAAAGATAAGTCACCCAAGTTTTGTCTGATTACCCTAGGTAGTACTATGACAGACTTTGGCGGTATGAGCATCGAAGAAAAGAAAGCAGAGTTTGCTAAGGGTAAAGCCTATTTTCCAGTCGATTTTGTCATTAACAAACTTATGGAGGTAATCCATAATCCTACTCCAGACAATGAAATTGTCCTGTTCCCTGGAGATTATGGATTTGGGGAGTGGAAGAAACCATAATAGCCCAAACAGTCAATCCAACTCAGGATTCTGATAGAATATCTTTATGGATAACATTCAACTACCAACAGATTTACTGCAAAGACTTGGACTCAAGATCGGTCACTATACTGATGAGAAAAATATCACTGGTTTAACAGCTTTTATTGCCGAGCAATCGGCAGATATTGGTATTGATATCCGAGGCTCTAACACTGGTACTTTTAACACTCCAGCATTTGAACCAAAAGCTGCAAGTCAATCAGCCCATGCAGTCATTCTCACAGGTGGAAGTACATTCGGTCTAGCCTCAGCCGTCGGCGTTATGGATGAATTGGTGGAAATGGGCATCGGTGGTAAATCACGAGCGGGACTTATACCCGCTACAACTGGTGCTGTCATTTATGATATCGCCGTTGGTACTAATACCCACCCCTCTATCCAAGAAGGGAAGCAGGCAGTAAAAAATATGTCTGATAACTTACCAGAACAAGGAAATGTTGGAGTGGGCACAGGTGCCGTAGTCGGCAAATGGTTCAAAGGAAAACTAATGAAAGGTGGTTTTGGTATTGGAATCGCCTACTTACCTCAAGATATTATTGTTGCCGCCTTTACTGTAACAAATGCACTTGGCGACATCGTGAACCCCATTACAGGAGAGTTCTATTCTGAGACTGGCAAACATACTGCAATTCACACCACGCTAGGAGATTCACTAGAACATCTAACCGCTACCATGAACTTATCTGGCAACACGACACTAACAGTGATTGCGACAAATGTCGCTATGACCAAAGAGCAACTAATGAAAGTCGCAGAACTCACTCACGATGGCTATGCCAGAGCTATTCATCCAATTCATACAAATATGGACGGTGATGTTGTTTTCGCACTATCATCACGATCAGGTGAGAGAAAAGTATTTCCCAAAATGAACCCATTAACTTTGATTGATTTTATTGGCATGGGTGCACAAGAAGCGGTAGTAAACGCAATCAACAATAGTATTAAGCAGGCAAAAAGCATTGAGGGCTTTCCTGCGTGGCAGTAATGCCTATGATGTGGTAGCCAAGTGGTAAGGCGTTCTGCCCGCAAGGTAGAAAGACGGAGGTTCAATTCCTTCCCACATCTCTATGGAAGTACAAAAGTATTTAGAAGATCAACTCAAGTTAGCTGGCAAATACCAACTAACTGACGACGACAAAAAAGTTCTTGAGCAAGGGGTGGCTGTATTTGCCATGAAAAAACTCATGTCGAAAAGGTTTCGCAAGTGGAAACTAGACCCAGCCTGTGTTGAGCGTTGTCAAAAAGCAGTCGAACTACAGATCGAGAAAAATGAGCCCATTAAAGTGATTTATTTTCAGGGTGGCTACAAACTCTGGAGGTTCCCAACATCACCAGAGGCAGATTGGGCAGAGTTTTTTAATATCGCCTATGTACTCAACTATCTGGCACCGCTTGCTACAGCCTACAAACCTGGAATTGATCTAACATACTATTGTCACACCTTACTAATGGAAACCCACGATAATCTCACAACTGAAGAAATTAAGGCGTACATGGATAGTTTGCAGAACTTGTTCAATGAATTTGGTAAACATACTCCCAAAAATATCAAGATGAGTATATTACGAGATGCCGATATTTATTCAAGAGAAGAATATTTTGAGGCACTTGAAAAAGGTAAGGATAAAGCTGCCGAAGACATCAAGTCATGGCAAGAAACAAAAGTTAAAGACTTTGAGCGTATGGCTCAACTTAACATCAAATGGAACGGCAGAGAAGATTGGACAAAGCTAAATGAGAAAGAGAAACAGCAGAAGATTCACCTTGCGGCACTGTATGAGCAGGCGGCCACCAGTAATTTACCTAAAGTTATGGATACTGTCAAAGCACCAAATATTGTACTTTTATTCACTAAAGCCTCTCCAATTTTTATTGGTATCGGTAGTACGTATACCTCTATGGCAAAACATTGGGTCGGATACGGGGTGCTAGAAGTTCATAAAGACACATATATTCCTAGAATACTCACGCCTTCACAATATGAAAAAACAAAGACTAAAACATGTACAACACCAGCTATCACTCTAAATCTCGGAACTAACTTTTCTAAAGTTCAAGTCTTTTCAGAGCCTCTTGCGTTCGAAAAGCACTAAGTTTTACTTTGATTATTTCTCTGTGACCTTGCTTTTCTGATATTTTCATTTTCTGTCCGACTACTTTTCTCTGTGTCCTTTATTTCCTGCTTTAGCTTATTAACTTCATTTTTAAGTTCTTTTTTATCAAATATGTAAGGAGCTAATTCAGAATCAATTTTTAGAGCAACAATTTTAGTTATGCTATCTCGATCACGACGTATAACAATACGAATTTTTGCCAGCAAAATAATGGTCTTTTCTATGTTTGCTATCAAAAAGCTCTTGATTAACAGAAGGTTTTCTGCAAGCATACGAGCATTGATAATATAGTCTTCGGGAGATATTAACCGATTAATAAGTGCATTTTTCAAGTCATTATATCCATGACTCAAACCTTCAATATCGTCATTTATTTTTCGCAAGCCATAATAGTAATCATTCAGCTCATTAATCAAATCTATGTTGTGTAGATCACTTAATTTTGATTTATCTATAGGAAGAGTATGCAACTCGCTCCAATAAACATGTCCATTGCTAATAGCAGGGACAAAAAAGTCTATAAGGTAGATATCATCGTGCAAAATACCTAGATAATCGTTTAATTGTCCCTCAAAAAATATGAGGGCATTATAGTGTTTAATTTTTCTTTCTCTGATTTTTGCAAAAAAAGCAATAATTACTACAATCAAAACTGGAAATAATACCCCTAGAAATGCTGACAAGCCTTCAACTAAAACTATTTCGCGTAAACTTTTTTGCAAAAGGGGTCGTAAATGATTAGTAAGTAGCTCTATTGACTGAGGTGATATTGTAATCTGCTCGAAACCCTGAGTTGATCTAGGAAGAAACCAATTTTGATTCATAATCATATTATAAGGCATAATCTCTCTCTCAACAAAACTCTCCCCTGTTTTTGGCGTGGC
>CAYILS010000083.1:0-3904 GCA_964364325.1 uncultured Pseudomonadales bacterium | reverse complement strand
ATCTATCCAGGCTGGACACACCTTAACTACCCCTGCCCACTCGTCAAATACCCCACCCACCCCCATGGCTACCCGTACCCGCAGGTACGGCCTATTCTCCTCTATCCAGATATCCTGCCACGGTGAACCATAGGCGACCAGTAAATAGTCTGGAGATATCGAGTTAATTTTGGCTATTGTCATACTTGCTTCCTCATTCTTCTCCACCCGAACCGTGCGGGCTCCTTCATACCACGAGATCTGGAGACCAGGATATTTTGTACTCATTTTCTTGGCCGCGCGTTCCGCCACCCCATCGGCTGCGCCCAGTAAAAAGACTGTTTCTCCCTTTTGACTCGCGTGTATAAGAATCTCTTCTGTTAGCTCTATCCCCGTTACTCTCTCCACTCTCCTATCTCCTAGTATCTTGCTCGCCCATACTAACCCGTGCCCATCCGCCACGGTCAGAGACTGTGCTAAGATGGATTTGAACGTTGGGTTGCTCCGAGCCTCCATAATATACTCCGGATTGACCGTCGCCACGTGCAACATTTCCTTCCTCTGGAGCCACAGTTTCTTTAGCACTTGATCTTTGTGAGTGCTATTCAAAGTAGTTCCCAAAATTTCCACTGTCGCATCCGTCTTTTTTACTTCATTACTACTCGTTTTTTGAGACACTTTCGTTACTTTTTTCCGCTTTTCCAATGTATCCTCCTTTTCTATTGCTCATTCATCATACCTAAATACGCAGTTTTGTGCAAAAACGATCTAAAATAGCCTAAAAAGTAAAGACTTATAAATAGCTATCATGTATAGGTTAGCATATTTTCATAACTAGTATATAAAATACTACTCTAGGTCTATATTAAATTATGTTTTAGTCTCTAAAAAACCGCCTTTGATCAAATTATGTATACTAAATTATAATCTTAAAAATGAGTATTAGTTATTGATTATTGGTTATTGTAGCATAGCGAATTATATCCCTACCCCAAAAGCACTTTAAAAGTCTTTTTGGCCGCTATAGACCAACTCATAGATGCAACTCGTTTATGACCCATAGCTACAAGATTATTTTGGAGCATTTTGTCACCTAGGACCCGCTTTATCGCGCCCGCTAGTTGTTTTACAAAATCACCATCTAAATGGACAATCACCCCACTTTGACCGATTACTTCGTTCAGTGCCCCGCCATCACTACTCACCACAGGAACGCCGTGAGACATCGCTTCTAAAACGGGCAACCCAAACCCCTCGGTTAGCGACGGCTGAACATACAACACCGCCCCCTGGTATAAAGCCTCTAGCCCAGCCTCCGAGACTCTCCCGGTAAAGAAAACTTTCTCCCGTATTCCATGCCGCCCAGGCGCACGAAACACCTCTTCAGCCATCCACCCAGTCCCACCGGCAATGACTAGCTTTAGATCTGGTATATCCAATTTTGAGAACGCTTCTATCAGCGCCACCAGATTCTTCCTCGGCTGGATACTCCCCACGAAAAGAACGTATTTTTTACTCTGAAGACCAGAATTTTTCATCACTACACTTAATCCGGCTGGAGTCGCTTCACGACTTGATAGCCGGACTCCCTCATGTATCACTTTGATTTTCTTTGCGCTAGTATGTAGCTCTTTTTGCAGCTGGCGAGCGGTAAATTGGGATACAGCTATGAGCGTATCCGCTGATTTGGCCGCGTAAAAAGTTGACAGCGGCAAATACCAACGTTGTAATAGATTCTTGTACTCTGGGAGCCACTGGTATTCCAGACCATGGATCGTCACCACGGTTTTAACGTCTCGTCTACGTAAAATCGGCAACGTATGAGCCGGAATCCACAATACGTCTAGACGTGGACTTTGCCAGGTTTCCCAGGCTAAACCTATCTGCGTCCACAAATACCTAAATGGTATGACTTTGACAGTTACATTGGTATATCCAGACAATTCTACTGGCACTTGTGTATTTGGACGGATGAACAGCACAAAAGTATGTGAACTTGATTCTGGCAGTCGCAGCATCTCGCTGATAAGGTGGTATGAGTAGTTCTCCGTGCCCGTTTTATCGCTGATAAACGCTCTCGAGGCGTCGATTCCTAGTACCATATCACAATCATACCAGACAGCATCAAATATTTGTAAAGAAAAATTGGCGGATGAGTAAATTCACGTAACGCGAGCACTGGGCGAGTTTTTGTGCATTGTAGTGCATCCCGCCTCGACGGGAGCGTCACAAAAACAAAAATTTGCCCAGTGCTTGCACTCCACTATCTCAACGCTCTCTGGTAGGTATCAATATTCTCTATTGCCCTCCCCGTCCCTTTGACCACGCAAAACAACGGATCCTCAGCGATATAGGCGGGTACTCCCACCTCCTTGGTCAGCAGAGCATCTAGATTGCGCAGAGTGGAGGTGCCACCGCTCATCACAATCCCCTTGTCGATGATATCGGAGGAGAGCTCGGGTGGAGTTTCTTCGAGCACTGCCTTGACCACCCCCACGATTTGGGAGAGCGGCTTTTGCATAGCCTGGTGGATATCACTCGAGGTAAACACGACCGTCCGCGGGAGTCCTGTCACGCTATCCCGACCTTTGACATTCATACTCTCTTCCCTGGGGAGCTTAGTGGCTGAGCCTATCTTGATCTTCACCGCCTCCGCCGTTTGATCTCCGATAATCAATGAGTGATTACGTCTGGCAAAGTCCATGATCGCCTCATCCAGCTTGGTGCCCCCCACCCGTACACTCTTGTGGACGACTACCCCTCCAAGGGCTATCACCGCCGCCTCTGCCGACCCGCCCCCGATATCCAAGATCATATTCCCCGAGGCCTCGGCTATCGGGATGCCCGCGCCGATGGCCGCCGCCAGTGGCTCATCGATCAAATACACTTGGCGCGCGCCAGCCGACATGGTTGCGTCTTGCGCTGCCCGCCGCTCGACCTGCGTGCACCCCGCCGGGACACAAATCATAATGTCTGGTTTAAACAGCCAGCTCGCTCCTACGGCCCGTGTGATGAAATACTTAAGCATCGCCTCAGTTACTGCGTAATCAGCGATGACACCGTCTTTCATGGGTCGGCTAGCCACAATATTGCCAGGGGTGCGACCCAGCATAGTCTTGGCTTCGTTGCCCACTGCTACTACCTTCATATCGGAGATCGTCACCGCTACTACCGTGGGCTCGTTCAGCACCAGCCCTTCTCCCGCTACCCACACCAAAGAATTGGCTGTCCCCAGATCAATACCTAATCGTTTACCAAAGTTCATATGTTTCATTCTACCATGGCTGCATAGTGCGAAATATCGCCAGTCTCACCAGAGGATCACGACACTTTAGACACGGTTTTCACGGACAACTCAGTATTACCGCTTAATACATATAATTACCGCATATTAGATATATTTAATGCGCTAATTAACTGCGCTTGACAATGTATTCTCCGCATTCTACACTCAAAATATCCCCAACAAACTTAGACACTTATCTGGATGTACAAGTTATGGACAAGCTCTACACAATCCAAGAAGTAGCTACCAAGCTCAACCTCTCGGACAAAACGCTCCGCAGGTGGGAAGAAGCCGGGCGTTTCTCCCCCAGTCGCACTCTTGGCAACCAGCGCCGCTACACGATCGAAGATCTCCAGATCCTCGACGCACTCAAACACGGCATGATAGCTAAACAAGCCGACCTCCTCAGTATCCAGCAAGCCAGTCAGCTCTGTGGCGTCTCTCCAATTACCATCTCCCGCTGGGAGAACGATGGCAAGATCCACCCTTTTATCACCTCAGGCAATACGTATTACCCGAGAATCAAGTTGATCGAGAAAATGGACGAGCTCAAAAAAACCTATCCTGAACCAGAATTGGAGACTGTCCCTGCTCCCGAGGTTCTAGGGTCTGTCCTTAAAAGGAATTCCCGGCTGCAAG
>CAYILS010000082.1:0-3913 GCA_964364325.1 uncultured Pseudomonadales bacterium | reverse complement strand
TCAAGTGTCCTATTTTATCTTAGACACTTGTCTTAGTTTAAAGGGGACGGGTCACACGCAAGAACACACAATCACTAAAGCCAAGGTTGATAAACACGAGAAACGACTCAAGAAAGTAGAAACCAAACTCAAAATCAAATTACACTCAGAATCCGTCATTTTCGGCTAGCCACCTCCTGTGCTATAATCCATCTATTCATTATTACTTGAGCTCGGCCTCGCCGAATTCTTAAGGAGAAACAAAATATGGGAAAAAGAAAAGATTCAACAACCGTCGCTCCTAAAAAGCAAAAATCCATGACCAAATGGGAAGAGCTCTACACCGATCTCGCTCCTAACGTGGCAGAAGCGCTCCGCCTAGCTCGCGTCAAACCAGAACAATTGACCAACATGACCGACGGCGACATCACTGCCATCCAGGGTATTACCGAGACTGGTCTTGAGGAAATCAGGGCCAAGTATCAGATTGACCTGTCCCAACCGGGAGTCTCCTCGACAGGAGACGTGGCCGACGGCCAAGTCGGGACAGCAGAGCTGGGAGGAGACTCCCGACAGGAAGTTGTTGAACCAACTGGCCCCCGCCCAGCCAACAAACGCCACGATTTCCGTCACGGCAAAGCGATTAGAGCAGCTAAGTCCAAAGTCGATCCCCAAAAGAAGTATGAGCTAGTCGAAGCCATCAAACTCCTCAAGTCCACCAACATCACCAAGTTTGCCTCGACCGTCACCCTCCATATCAACTTGGTCACCAAAGACGCCCCCACCAGAGTAGAAGTCACCTTCCCCTTCATGGCCGGCGCTGCTAAGAGGGTCGCCATCGTTACCGATGAGCTCCTCAAAGACATCGAAAAAGGCAAAATTGAGTTTGATATCTTAGTCACCTCCCCCGCTTTCATGCCCAAACTAGCCAAATACGCCAAAGTCCTCGGTCCCAAGGGCTTGATGCCCTCACCCAAGGCAGGCACAGTGACCCCAGACCCAGAGAAAAAAGCCAAGGAATTTGCCGGTGGTAAAACCGTCGTCAAAGCCGAAGCCAAGTTCCCCCTCATGCACGCTACCATGGGCAAGATTGACCAGCCAGAAGCTGAGCTCGTCGCCAACGTGCGCGCACTCCTTGAGGCAGTCAAGCTCAAAAACGTGACCAAGGCCACGCTGGCCTCGACCATGTCACCAGGCATTAAGCTCCAGCTTAATTAAACGACCCCAGGCTAACCAGCAATAGGCATCTCTATCTTTTCACCATCAAAGTCGATTGTTGCGCTTATCGGAAAAGGTCGCGCACCATAATCAGTCAGTAATGATAAATCAAAATCGTAATGACCATCGACCTCATGATCACCAGATCTACCCATTACTGCCTTCTCGAGCCGTCGCGCAGCATCTGAGAGTATACTCGAAGTACGGCTACTCAAATCTCCCCTGCTTTCAAGGTAATTTTCATACAAAAGCTGTCTTTGCCACTCTGGAACACCAGAATTCGTAAGTACTGTTTGTACGATCCTGTCTAACCCTAGTGATCTAAAAGCTTCATCCATTACTAGACCCGTGATCCTGCTCAAATATTTAATACCTGGATTAAAATCTCCAGGTGTCCAATCATAGGCATCTCGCATCGTTAGTCTAGCTTTCTCTACTTCTAGTGCTACGCCCTCCTCACCTATTGTCACTATTTCCGCCTTATCTGCCTTAAGTTGATATTCCGAAGTACCAACGGTATAGAAAAGGCCGAGTTTCTCACTTATTCCCTCTTTTGGGGTCTGGGTCTGGAATTTCACACCATTTTTAACCTCTGCGATGAAGAATTCTAGCGCTGACTTAAACTTAGAATCAAGAATAGTTGAAGTATCCCCGAAGTTACTCGAAATTAGTTTATTAAATCCTTTAGCAAACATTTGGTTCCAGAAAGACTTGTCACTGGATAGATGACTCATGTCTTGCGACATATCCATAAGCTCCCCATTACCGTATAAATAATGACTATGAGCCTGGGACGCACTATCATACCCCACATATGGAGCTACAATAACAGCGGTTTCTGCAAATATCCAAGATAGTGCAGCTTTCCTCGCAGTCAACTCACTTGAGGTATCACCCTGCACCTCAGCTCGTACAATACTCCCACATATTTTATTAGCCATCGCAAAGGGTTTATTCTCTCCAAGTATCTCCCAGATATTTTTCACTCCCCCAACAAGCAATCCTGCCGCTACCGCTCCACCAACTCCCGCCCCGATCACCTTCAAACCATCTCTTGGGGAAATTTTTCCATCTGTATGCTCTCCATCTGACCCACTCATAGATTACTAGATTATATATGAGTATCTAGTTTTAGTATTTGCCTAAATGCCCATATATCTGCTACAATACCCATAACCTTCAGACAGTCCGCAATCAATAAGCCGGACCCAGGGCAAAAACTACAAGATGTAGTATTTAGCTGTCGCGAGGGACAGCTTTTTTTTTGGCCTACATACAAAAAAATACAGGAGATACCTATGCCAAACAAACAAAATATTGCAGCCGTCGCAGAGCTCGTGGCCAAACTCGACAAAGTGCAAGCCGTCTTCATCGCCGACTATGCCGGACTCACGGTCAAAGAGCAGGTAGAGCTGCGCGACAAAGTTAGAGCCGCCGGTGGCACGGTGACCGTCGCCAAAAACTCGCTCCTCAAAATCGCCATGAAAGACAAGGGATACGACCTCTCTACCCTCGAAGCCGAACTCACCGGTCCCAACCTCACTTTGCTTGCCGAAGGGGATGCCGTAGCACCCCTCAAAGCGATGGTCGAATTTGGCAAGACCAACGACAAGAATCTCCCCAAGGTAAAGGCTGGTATACTGGGCAAAGATGTCTTATCGATGGAAAAAGTTATGCAACTTGCTGCTCTCCCTTCCAAGGCAGAACTCATCTCCAAACTCCTGGGTACCCTTAGCAATCCCGCCCGCAACATGGTCGGTATCCTCGTTGCACCTATGCGTAGCCTGGTCTATGCCTTGTCAGCAGTGAGCAAAAAGAAAGGTGCCATCGCTTAAAACGTATTATTTGTATACATAAATTATATATAAAGGAGACAGTATGTCTGATCTAAACGCTCTAGTAGAGCAAATCGAGAAATTATCCGTCCTCGAAGTGGCTGAACTCGTCAAAGCCCTCGAAGAAAAATTTGGTGTGAGTGCAGCCGCTCCTATGATGGCCGCTCCCGCTGGTGGTGCAGCCGCTGCTGCTCCCGCTGAAGAGCAAGACGCCTTTGACGTTGTTCTCAAAGCAGTTGGTGCTAACAAAATCGGTGTCATCAAAGCCGTCCGCGAACTCAACCAGACCTTGGGCCTCAAAGAAGCCAAAGATCTCGTCGAAGCCGCTCCCAAGACTGTACTCGAAGGTGCTAAGAAAGAAGATGCTGAAGCAGCCAAGAAAAAGCTTGAAGATGCTGGCGCAACCGTTGAACTAAAGTAATACAAAGTCGTTAAATCGATCCTAAAGCCCCCATATCTGGGGGCTTTTTGGTTTCAGTGTCAACTTACTGGCATTTCTCAGAGTCCGACGATTCTTCGCAGTCGGGAGCGAAGTATTTCCAAGCGAACATATATAAATAGCTGAGAGATTGTCGATCGTTCCAAAAGAAAAAATTGCGCAGGCCGTGTCAGGCCGAGAACTAGGACAATTTTGCACCAGCAAAATATGTCCGATTTTCGACTTGGAATGGCGACAAGCTCTAGCACAACCTAACTTTTCTATCTCACTCTTTTGTACATCAAAAAGAGTGAGCCGCAGAGGGCTGGCGGGACAGCACAAAAAATATAATGACAAAATGTTTTCCACATATCCCCCGCTCTAGGACCCACTACAGGTAGTGCCCAATTTCCTACATTCGCACTTGAAACGCACCACCTTGTTGTTTAAGTAATTCCAGTTC
>CAYILS010000081.1:0-3997 GCA_964364325.1 uncultured Pseudomonadales bacterium | reverse complement strand
GGGCTATCGAACCGAGATATCCGAGTTTCAGCGCGTTCCGTAAAGATTTCAATCTGTATGCACTTGGTGGAGGCGAATGTACTGTCGAACTTGCCCTAGATCCTCGTCGCACAGACTTGGCTGACTCATTCAATACCGGTGGATTCCCTGCTCTAGTCAAAACTTTACGCGAATCGAAACAATTACTAGCTACTGACACGCCATTCATCACCCAGTACGTATTGGGCTCAGAAAACCAAGATATCCTCGCTAAACGTCGTGGATCACTAGAGGCATATAAGAAGTATTTTCCTGCGATCATAGGTATTGTTCAGACTGGTAAAAGTCTGAGTGATGCTAGCTGGCTCCGTCTCGCAGACTATAACCCAAAAGCTCGTATTCTTCGCTCACAAAATATGCTCGTAGTTAAAAATTAAGGAAGCAACTACTATGACAATTAAAATATATCAAAACAAAGAGCTGACTATCGATCAAAAAACTCGTCTATTTTATCGCTCGGCAGCCGATTACACCACGATCAAGCAGCAAATCTCTCCGCTTATGGAGGATGTGCGACTGAGAGGTGATCAAGCTGTGCGTGAGATATCGGCCAGATTTGGCTCACCCGTGACCGAGTTAAAAGTCACTGAGCAAGAATTCCAAGATGCTTATAAACAAGTAAATCCCGATTTTATCCAGGCATTCAAAGTCGCTAGAAACAACATCCTCAAAGTCTGTGGAGCTCAGAAGAAATCATTGCTCGAAAAATCCAAAGTGAGTAGTAGCGGTATCAGCGTTTGGCGGGAGTGGCGACCACTAGAATCGGTCGGAATCTACGTACCTGGAGGTAGGGCCAACTACCCTTCTACCCTGCTGATGTGTGCCACACCTGCACTTGTCTCGGGTTGCAACAACATTACTGTCTGCTCACCAGCCAACTCAAATGGAAAACTGCCGGCCGAAGTACTGTATACCGCCCGTGAACTTGACATCCGAAACGTCTACAGAATCGGCGGATCCCAGGCCATCGCCGCTATGGCATATGGGACAGAAACGGTTAGTCCAGTACTCAAAATAGTCGGTCCCGGTAACCAATATGTCAATGCAGCCAAATTACTTGTCTATCCAGCTACCGCCATTGATCTTCCTGCCGGGCCATCTGAGAACCTCATTATTGCCGACGAATCAGCCAATCCCACCTGGATTGCCGTCGATCTTCTCACCGACCTCGAACACGGGCCAGATTCAGCAGCCATCTTATTCACCGATTCTGACAAACTAGCTCAAACGGTAAAACAGGAAATCGAGAGGGTTCTATCAACCCTCTCGACTGCTACGACAATCAAGTCCGCGCTCAAGAACTACAGCGCAATCATTGTCGTGGACTCACTGAAAGAGGCCATTGAACTCAGTAATGACTATGCTCCAGAACATCTCCAAATAGTGACTAAAAATGCCAAAGTGTTAGCGACTCAAGTCCAAAACGCAGGGTCCGTCTTTATCGGACCATGGAGTAGTAAAGCAGGTGGAGACTATGCGACTGGCGCTAACCACGTGCTGCCTACCGGCCAATCAGCCAAGATGTTTGGCTCATTATCTGTCGATAGTTTTGGCAAATGGGTCGAATTCCAACAGGTGAACAAACAGGGTTTTGCCTCCATCAAACAAACGATCATGACCTATGCGGATGTCGAGGGGCTACCGACTCACAAATTATCAGCTTCTATCAGGGACAATCAGGAGGGATTATGAGTAGTTTAAGCCTAAAAAGAACCATACGTAGTGACATTGCAAAAATGAAGCCATATGTTACCGTGCCTTCTTTGTCGGATATCGATATGAACAAAAAATCTGGGGAAGTGATCAAGCTAGATTCTGGTGAAAACCAATTTGGATGCTCCCCCAAGGTAGTCGAGGCCCTAGCCAGTGACCGTCTCTTCAACTTCTATCCGGATCCAGAGTATAAACAATTGCGAATGAGTTTAGCTACCTATACTCGAACTTCAGCTGACAATATTATGGTTGGCTCAGGATCTGACGAGTTACTTGATCTACTTTTCCGCCTCATGCTCAATCCAGGGGATCAAGTCATAAACTGCCCACCAACTTTTGGGATGTATGAGGCCATAGTCAAGCTAAACAGAGGGAGTATTGTCTCAGTTCCTAGGTTACCCGACTTCTCACTAGATATGGCAGGCATCCAAAAAGCACTTACTGAAAAAGTAAAAGTAATCGTAGTCTGTACTCCAAACAATCCCACCGGGACCACCACCTCGTCAAAGGAGATCTTGGTGTTACTGCAAACCAACAAGGTTGTCATTGTTGACGAGGCCTACTTTGAGTTCTCAGGATCTACGGTTGTTCCACTCATTGCCAAATATCCCAATCTGATCGTGCTACGAACCCTGAGTAAATGGGCAGGTCTTGCTGGACTAAGGCTCGGATATGGAATCATGAACCCCTTTTTCGTACAGCAACTCATGAAAATTAAACCTCCCTATAACGTCAACTCAGCTGCTGTGGTAGCAGGTCTTGCTGCACTCACTGACAAAGACTGGAAAAAGAGCATCCTCAAGACAATAATCACAGAGAGAGAAAGAGTCCTACAGGAATTACAAAAAATACCTGGATTTGAAGTATCTCCTTCCAAAGCCAATCTACTTTTTGTCAAAGTCAAAAACAATTTTGAGGAGCTCAGAAAAGCGCTCGTAAATGAAGGTATCGTCGTGCGATATTATGATTCATTAAACGCATTTAGATTAACGGTGGGTACTCCCGCACAAAATACTAAAGTTGTAGAGGTGTGTAACAAATTCTCTACTTCCCGGCAAAAAAGTATTATTTTTGACATGGATGGCGTCTTGATCAACGTCACTCAATCATACCGTCAGGCCATCCTCCTCAGTGCCAATAACCTACTTGGTAAGAAGAAGATCACTACTAATGATGTCGAAAAAATCAAAGCGATCCCTGGTTTCAACAATGACTGGGACGCCAGCTATGCTCTCTATACGCTCACAAAACAAAATAAATCGAAAAGTAGTTGGCAGAAGCTAGCGGCCACGATGCTCCCAATTAATAGAGAAGCTAAAGAATTCCAGCAGATATTTCAAGTCTTTCAGACCTACTATTTAGGATCGAAACTGTTCATGGATACGTACAAAGAAAAGTCTCCATTTAATTGTGTTACCGGCCTCATTGAAAAAGAAAAATGTCTTATTAACGCTACTCTTCTCAACAAACTCATCAAGATGGGATACAAAGTAGCGATAGCTACAGGTCGCCCAAAATCTGAAGCTCTAATGGCTATCAAACTTGCAAAGCTCACACCCTATTTTACCGCGAACAACTTGGTGGCTCTGGAAGATGTTGTGCAAGAAAAGCCTAATCCCGAACCGCTACTGCTGGCACAAAAAATGATTAACAGCCAAAAGTCGATATACGTTGGGGATACACTCAATGACCAAATCGCAGCCCGTGCCGCTAATATGGATTTCTACTTCATAACAAATAGCACTAAAAGAGACTTCTTCCCCACCGTTAACAGTTTCTTACAGTGGTTTATAAGCAACCAGACGAACGCGAAGTCTAATAGTCTCAAACGAAAAAGGAGGTTATAATGAAAACCATGCAAAAACAAAACCTGCAAACACTCAAAGGTTTCCGCGACATCTTACCCATAGATGCCCAGAAGCGGGCCTGGGTCAAAAACATCATGATCAAAAATGCCGAGACCTGGGGGTATGAACCGATCGAAACCCCTACCCTCGAGCCCTATGCTATTTTCGAAGACGAAATCGGCGAGGATGCCAAGCTGATCTTTAAATTCGAGGACAACGGTGGTCGCGAAGTAGCGCTGCGCTACGACCAAACGGTCCCTACCTGTCGCTACGTCGCCAACAATCTCAATGATCTGACCATGCCCTTCCGTCGCTACCAGATCCAATCAGTTTTTCGAGCCGAAAAGCCCCAAAAGGGTCGCTACCGCGAATTTACTCAGTTTGATCTAGATATTTTT
>CAYILS010000080.1:0-4098 GCA_964364325.1 uncultured Pseudomonadales bacterium | reverse complement strand
GAGCGACCAACAAGCCAACTATATCGCCAAAGAGTTTTATGCCTACATCTCAGATCGCGATTCGCCCATCTATCGGGGTGAAGATTCTCCCGAGATCTCCCTCACCCTAGACAAAGACAAGTATGAGCCCGGCGAGACTGCGCAGCTCGACATCGTCACTAGTATCGCTGACCGCGATGTTCTCGTCACCATCGAGCGGGGTCGGCTAGCCCGCTACCTTGTCGAACACGTGGGAGGCAAGAGTAAAACGGTCGATTTGCCCCTTGAGGCGACCGATGTCCCCAATGTCTATGTCACGGTCTCTAGCTTCAACCCTTATGGCTTGGATATGGCTGAGATCAATCTACCCGTCTCTAGCCGGGGCAAGAAAATCGAGGTCACCATCACCCCCGATAGTCTCAAGTACGGGCCGGGAGAATCGGTGGAGGTCGAACTCACCACCCGCGATCAGGATGGCAACCCCGTAGCAGCCGAGGTCGCGCTCTGGGCAGTAGATAAAGCCCTCTTTGAACTAGCCGGAACCAACTTAGGTGATATCTTTAACACCTTCTGGGCAGAGCGGAGTGACACGACCTCTGAGTCGCACTCGCTCATGGGTATCTTGGCCCAGCAAGCCGAGGGGGGTGGGGGCGGAGGCGAGAGTCGCACGGTCTTTAAAGACACTGCCTACTGGAACCCGGCCATCCAAACCGACAAAAATGGTCGCGGAGCAGTCAAATTTAAGCTCCCCGACAACTTGACTACCTGGACACTGGCCGCTGTCGCCAATACCAGAGATACTCGGGTTGGCCAGGCTACCAAAGAGATCACTGTCAACAAAGATATTGTCGTGCGACCCATCACCCCCAATATCTTGCGTGTAGGAGACAATGTCAGACTCTCAGCACTAGTCCAAAACTTTACGGAGACCGGTCACACCTTCGATGTCCAGCTCAGTTTTGATGCTGGCTCGGTCGCCCAAAATACCTGGGAAAATGTCCAGATCGACTCGCTGGGTATGGCGCGGTTGACTTGGGAGCTCAACCCCAGCAAAGTTACCGAAGCGAGCCATATCACTATCCGGGCTCGTGCCCAAGGCTCACTGTCACTCTCGGACGAAATCCAAGTGGATATCCCGGTGCGCCAGTTTGGGTTTTTGGAGAGAATTGGCCTGTCAGGTTTAGACGATCAGACCTATCAGGTCCCACTCGATGAGAGTATCGACGTCGAGCAATCCCAGTCAGTACTCTCGCTTTCACCCTCGCTCCTGGGCGCTTTGCCTACCGCCATGGATTACTTGGTCAACTATGCCTATGCCTGCGTCGAGCAGACGGTCTCTCGCTTGGTTCCATCGCTGCTTATCGCCCAAAACCCCGACCTCTTTACAGAGGCCATCAAAAACAAGGACTATGACAAAGTCATCGACAAGTCGCTCTCTCGCTTGGCCACCATGCAGCGGAGTGACGGTGGCTGGACCTGGTGGTATACAGGCAAATCCGACCCTTTTATCACACACTACGTGGTAGAGAATCTGCAATTAGCCCAAAAACTTGGCTACAAGGTTGCTCCCAATCTAATCGAGGGAGCCAAAAGCTATCTCGGGGGATCAGGCAGAGAATTCGACTTGGAACTATCGACCTCCAAAGACCCCGATCTCCTGGCCATGAGTGTGATCGCTGCCGCAGGAGGCAACGACAAATCACTCACGAGCAAGTTGCTCAAAGAATTGACCTCTCAGGCTCAGTCACAAGGTGACACGTACTTCTGGGCTGCTGGATCCAAGAAGCGCTTTGGCAGTATCGAAGCCTCTACGGGCCTCGCCTTACGCGCCATGATTGCTGCCGGTGGAGATAGGAACATGATCGACAAAACGGTTCTGTATCTAACCCGTGCCCGCAAAGCCGACTACTGGAGCAACACCTTTGCTACCTCTCAGGTGCTCTCAGCGCTCACTGCTTACGCCAAGTTGTCCGACGATCTCACTCCCAGCTATACCTACCGGGTCGAGGGCGATAACAAACAGGAGGGTACTGTTACCAGCAGCCAAAAGATCATTCAAGATATCGAACTAGATTTGGCCAAAATTAAAGATAATTTGGACATCGTGATTAGTAAGGAGGGGGAGGGGAATCTTTATTCTACCCTCGTCACGACTCAATTCTTGACCGCCAAAGATCTGCCCAGCATCAACCGCGGCATCAGTGTCAGCAAAAAATTTGAAAACGCCAATGGGAGTGAATTACCAATTGGTGTGGGCGACAGCGTCAATGTCGTCCTGACAGTATCCGGTCTCGCCAGCGAGGACAAGTACGGGGTGATAGTCGACGATCTCCCTTCTGGCCTGGTACCGGTCAACACCGCCCTCAACAACGAGCAGTCATCCTGGAACGTACCAGAGGATTACGAAGATGGCTTCAACATTACGGACACCGACGTCACCGAAAACGGGGTGGTCTTGTCGCTCTACAATGTGGCTAGTGGGGAGCGCACCTACACCTACAAAGCTCGGGCGGTCAGTGCAGGGACGTATGCTGTCCCTCCCGCCACGGTTTCGCTCATGTATGCCCCCGAGATTTACGGTCGCAGCGCCACCTCAGAGTTGTTGATCGAGGACACCGCCGGGGTGAACTCTGGCCATCTCACCAACAAGTTGATTATTAACAGGATGTACGTTCTCATCGGTGTGGTTGTGATGATTATTTTGGGAATAGGTGGCTATCTTCTCATTCGCGCCCGAAAACGCAAACTAGCTATAGCCACACCAGAGCTGCCACCTGCTCCTCCTGTTCCACCTACAACCCATGAAGTATAGCTTTATCATTCTGCTCCTCATCTACCTGGGGATAGTCATGAGCAGATTTGCCCCCTCAACCCAAACATCTATCCCGACTAGTCCACTCGCGGGTATAGTCCCCCACCACTTATTGGTGTCCGATATTATCCAGGGCTTCTTTAGCACCCTCCAGCCGCATCGTTTTGACAACATCGTAGTGATCGGGCCCAATCACGCCGAGCTCGGGCCCACAACAATTGCCAAAAATCCAGATTTCGATGACCAGGCGATTTCTTCGCTCAAACCTTATATCGACACTACTTTTCCTCAGACTCGTCTGACTACCTATCTACTCAAGCATAGTGTCTCACTCGCCGAGTGCGCCAGGTTGGCGAAGGAGATAAAAAGTTTAGGTGGGGAAACGTTGGTCATCGCCTCGATCGATTTTTCGCATTACCTCAATGTTGAACAAGCACTCCAAAATGATCGCCTTACCCTGAGCAAAATAAAGTCGCGGGAGTATGCTAGCATCCTCACTATGAATAGCGACTACCTCGATAGTCCCGGTGCGCTCGTTACGCTTTTGCAGTACATAGACTTGCAGGGTGAGGCGACTATGGATATCTTGTCCTACGACAACTCCGGCTTGCGCGCCAATGCGTATGCGCCCACGACCAGTTATTACTCAATTATTTTTTATGGCCAAAACTAACCTCACCTGGTATCTCTACTATGCTGGTTGTGTTGTGCTCGGTCTCATCCTGGGTCTAGGGTATCTCTGGCTAGTTCCAGTTAACCTTACGCCTGTTACCGAGTTATCCCAGAGCAGCGAGTCGGGCGTTGTGCCCAGTCCAGTCGCCCTGCCCAGCACTCAACCCGTAACCCTCCTCTTCACTGGCGACGTCATGCTGGGTCGCAGTGTCAACAAAAATATTGTGGCTCACAATGACCCCACTTGGCCATTTAAGAATGTGGGTGAGCTACTGTCGGCTGCCGATATTACCTACATCAATCTCGAGAATCCCTTGGTAGAAAACTGTCCGGTGATCGAGTCAGGTTTTAAATTTTGTGGCGGTCTGGACAATGTCAAAGGGCTCGTGTACGCGGGGGTCGATGTGGCCAGCCTCGCCAACAATCACGCGACCAATTACGGCCCAGCCGGGCTCGCCTTGACCATCTCAGTCCTGGAGTCACACGGTATTAGCCCAGTAGGTCTAGGCAGTCCAGTCAAACTCACACGCCGCGGCCAGACCTTTACCTTCCTCAGCTTCAACGATATAGGTCCTTACCCCGTACCCACTCAATATCGGGGGTGTAATGGAAATTCTTGGGTAAATTAAGCGGTG
>CAYILS010000079.1:0-4223 GCA_964364325.1 uncultured Pseudomonadales bacterium | reverse complement strand
CGAGCTAAAAAGGGGCTATACAGCGCTCCAGGCGGGTCGGGGCGCCTGGCGCGCTGACCTCTCGCCTGACAATTTGTCTTTATGTGTCGGGGTGCCCAGACTCGAACTGGGGACCTCCTCGTCCCAAACGAGGCACTCTACCATCTGAGCCACACCCCGAGGTGTGCATACAAATACACTGCGGAGCAGTCACCCTAGATGGCAAGTTTACCCTGATGATTCCGCCTAAGCGGAATCTAAACTTACCATCTGAGCCACACCCCGAAATGATGGTACTGTCATTATATCTTATCCTGTGCCGAGGGCGGGGATCGAACCCGCATGACCTTACGATCGCAACTTTTTAAGAGTTGTGCGGCTACCATTACGCCACCTCGGCTCTAGAATCAAATTATACAGCCTGACTGCTATAATTAACCAGTTAGCTCCAATAGGTACACTTCAAGTATGAAATACTTGAGATATGTATCCAGACATGAAATAGTCTGGGATGCCAGTTGGATAGAGCAACAAACCCGACTATACGGGTAAAAGTAAATATAGTAAGGCTCCAATAGCTCAGTTGGATAGAGCAACTGCCTTCTAAGCAGTAGGTCGGAGGTTCGATTCCTCCTTGGGGCACTTTTTTAGGTAAATTTGTATGAATCAAGTTCAAATTGCAGATCGCAACATCAAATTTTACGTTTTCATTCGTATCTTTACAAAACGTGTTTTCTTGCCCCTAACTGCGCTTTATTTCATGGACTACGCCGGTTTCACCATTCGCGACATTGGTCTCCTCTCTGCCTTCTTCTCAGCCGTCCAATTACTAGCCGAGGTACCCACCGGCTACTTTGCCGACCGCATTGGTCGGATTGCTAGTATTCGCGTCGGTGCGGTACTTGCAGCCATCGCCACCACTATCTACGTTTTTGTTCATCATAAAACAGGCATATACATCGGTGTCATGTTCGAAGCTCTCGGTTACGCTTTTATGGGCGGAGCAGGGCAAGCACTCATTCACGACTCACTCGTTGTCAAGAAACTTGAACACGAATATACCAAGATTATGAGTCGCGCCCAGTCCGTCTCTCTTATCGCCAATGCTATCCTGATCGCCATTGTTCCCATGACGTACGCAATTAACCCAGCCTACCCCTTTGCCATTGGTACACTTGCTTACTTGCTCCTACTTATCACCGCACTCTTCATGCACGACGTTAAACGTTCAATTAGTGTCGTTAAACTCAAAATACCCATTCTCAAACAAATAGTCGGCAAGAAAAACCTCCTCCTTTTTGGTCTCTCCTACGGAGTAATAGCCGCACTCTACACTTCCCAGGCAGACACCTTTAATGTAGCCTTACGAGAGTACGGCTTCCGCACCAATTTAATTGGTTGGATATACGGAATTGCCAGTGTGGTCGGCGCCGCGATCGGACCAATTGTCCATTATCTTCATCGCATCAAACTATCTAGATATTTACTCGTCGATCTCTGCATTCTCATCATGATGTCCGCTGCGGCGTACACCGGTTCGCCATATTTACTAGGTGGTATGATGGTTATTTCCATCAGCTTCTGGCGCTACAGGAATATCATTTACCAAAGTTATCTGCTCAATATCTACCCGACTGCGTACAAAGCCACCCTGGTCTCAGCTATGAGTAATCTCGAGCAACTTAATGCTATTTGGCTGCCGCTCGTCATTACCGGCGCCATTCATCTCACAACTATACCCATCGGCCTCGGCCTGATCGGACTCTTCTCCCTCGGTGTCGCGCCTGTCTTCTATTATTCATCACTCAAATTCTTCCACCGTGACCCCACCCCCGTCGCACTGGCCAACCAAAGTGTATCTGTAGTATAGTCACTCTATGCAAAATGTCGTCAACATCTTCCTCGCTATCGTCGTCCTCGGTCTCATTGGCTGGATCATAGTCAAGCCATCTTCCCCCGCCCAGGTAGCCAAAGTAGAGTCACCATTAACAAATACACAAGAGGAGAGTCCTATGCCATCCGCAAGCGCCAAAAGTGCAAAAAAAGAATACAAGCAAGCCGGTCAAGCCACAAAGGCAGGCAAGACCTACACAGCTCTCATCAAAACCTCCGCAGGAGACATCACCGTTGAGCTATCCAAAGAGACGCCAATTACCACCAACAACTTTGTGTTCCTAGCCAAAGAAAAATTTTATGATGGGGTCATTTTCCATCGTGTCATCCCAACCTTCATGATTCAAGGTGGCGACCCCACCGGCACCGGCATGGGTGGACCAGGGTACAAGTTCGCCGACGAAAAATTTGCCGGCGAGTATAAAAGGGGAGCGATTGCCATGGCCAACTCCGGTCCCAATACCAATGGCAGCCAATTCTTTATCATGCACGCCGACTACCCCTTGCCCCCCAACTACGTCATCTTTGGCATGACCAAATCAGGGCTCGAGGTCGTGGACAAGATTGCCAGCGGCAAAACCGGCCCCAGCGATCGCCCAGTTGAGCCAATCAGTATTACTACTATCGAGGTAGCTGAAAAATAAATGGTCACAATCACTGGTACCTTACTGGACAAACTAAAGGTAAAGAATCCAGTAGTCTACGATTGGTTTATCTCACGCGCTATCGATCTACACAACCTAGGTAAATACACGACCGGGATGGCCATGGCTATCTCCCTAGCCGTAGGCCAACCCACCACTACTCCTCCAGTCCAGCCAGAATCTGTCGTCCTACAATCTATTGCTATCATTCGCCCCGAAGAACTGCGGGGTAAAAGCGATCTCGACCGCGCCAATCTCGTCTGGACCCGCTATGGCCACCTGATTCGCGCTAGCGCCTCGGAGTATGACCTCGACCCCAATCTCATCTTTGCCACGATCATGGTCGAGTCGGGGGGCAACACGTACGCTATCCGCCAGGAGCCACGCATCCACGACGCCAGCTATGGCCTGGGTCAGCTGCTCTATGGTACCGCCCGGGGGATAGGGTATCGGGGCAAACCAGAGGGATTGTTTGACCCGGCGGTCAACATCGATTTGATCGCCAGGTACCACAAGCGCAATTTTGACCGGTATCAGGAGCTCAACTCGACCCAGCTCACGGTCGCCTATAATACCGGCTCGCCGTACAAAAAGCCTCATCCCGGCCACCTCGCCAAATTTGATACATGGTACAACTCGCTCGCTAGTCTGGAGGTAGATCTCTCATGAAAGACTCAAAAAACACCGAATCGCGGGCCGAAACCAAGACATTCTTGGAGAAGTTGGAGGCCGCCACCCCCACCCAAGTAGCCCAGTCCATCATCGCCCAAATCCTGCAAAAATTAGCAAAAAAGACCAGTTGACGGGTCGATATGCTCGTCCATAAATTCAGCCATACTCTGAGTTTCAGCTATGGTGTACTCTCTCGCCAAGTATAGGTGGTCGATGATCCCTGTAGCATCGGCACGGTTATAAATATATTCTCGCAACGGCTTAACTAATCTGTTTGCTATTGGAGGAACTAGGCCAAAATGCAAGCATAATGCAAACACTCCGGTAGTGAGCCAAGAAGCAACTGCCTGCGCGACGACTGCTTCCTTCACTCTGTCATCACCATTTATGGCAGAAATACCAGCATGTAAATTATTTGGACTGACAATATTGCGCCATCCAGCCTCAACTACATATCCAACCACAGAAGCGGCACCTTGCTGCATTTTGTTTTTGCCGCCTATAACATTGGCGATGACATTTCCGGATAATCCATAGTGGCTTAACAATAAATAATGTGATGCACAGTTCGCGACGTGACTACCATAAAATATTAAGTTTAAAATCTCAGGTGAAAAATGAGCTCCTGTGTATTCCACACCGGCTATTAATCCTAATTGGAACAAGTTGCTTACTCCCCAAAAGATAGAAGAAGCCCCAGCTATGGCCGCATTGTTGTCAACCATTTCGTTCAATGTGGATTTTTGGTCTACCTCGACAGTCATGGCGTGGATTTTATCATCTTCGTCCAGATCGAGTAGGCTATTTTACAATTCCAGGATATAATAACCGTACCAAAACATCGTGGTGGATGTAGGTGCACATCGAGTTCCAAAGGAACCCGAGATATGTATCCAGGCGCGCAGCCGCATGGGATGCCAGTTGGTTATCTCCGATAAAAGTTTCGGTAATTTCTTGAGTAGGATATAATAACCGTACCAAAACATCGTGGTGGATGTAGCTCAGTTGGTTAGAGTGCCTCCCTGTGAAGGAGGA
>CAYILS010000078.1:0-4271 GCA_964364325.1 uncultured Pseudomonadales bacterium | reverse complement strand
TCTCTTCCCTGTACGACTTTATCCTCACCTTGCGATAGCAAATACGCCGGCACCCGCTTAGTCACTTGCCACAGTGAACAGTTAACGTCATCATTTTGCTCTACAAATAGTCGTGCCAGCTGATTAGTATCGATCGATTGTTCGAAGTGTCCACCCACCAGTCCCATTTTGGCCATTACTCCAGAGAGCGAGGACATATAGAGCGAGATGGCTCCCACCGCCACCCCAAAGCACAAAAGCCCAAACACCAACCAGTTCTTCATTGAGTTATCCCAAATAATCAACTATAAACCTAGCATACACCTCAGTAATCTTTTGCAAAGACTCAAGATCTACCCACTCTCCTCTGCCGTGCTCTCCCCCACCATCAGGGCCAAAGCCCATGATCGTGGGAATGTCGCGCTTGATCAGCATCCACCCGTCTGTCGCCGGGCCAGATACCTTGGCTTCAGGGACGTACCCAAGCACGGCTTTAGCACTCTTTTGCAGAGACAAAACGAGTGGGTCATGGGGATCAATTTCCACCGCTGGCACATAAATCAGGTCTTGGATTTCATAGGGGATACCAAGTTTTTGTAAGCGCTCAATCATCAAGAGCTTAACCTGTGCATCACTATTGCCTGGTAGCAGGCGTACATCACCATACGCCTCGCAAACCGCTGGGACAATATTCATCGCAGCTCCGCCCGTTATCTTAGTGGGGAACGTAAACATAGGCTTGCGGCCCTCAAACATCCTAGCTTGTTTAAACGGAATCTCGAGTCCTTGCAGGGCCTCGATAATCATGGCCATATCCACGACTGCGTTGTGTCCTATCTCTCCTCGTTCCCAGGCGGAAACTCCAGTGTGAACTGCCTCTCCTTTAGTAACAATCCTGAATCGATACCCACCACGCTGAGCGGTACGCACATACTGGCTACCGTGCTCACCGATAAAACAAGCCTTTGGCACACATCCTTGGTCAAGTAGATATTGAGTGCCGTAAGGACTGCAAGCACCCGTCTCTTCATCCACCACAAACGCGAGGGTCAGTTTACCCTTAATCTTGACCCCAGCACTAATCAGCGCTTTAACTGCATAAATATAGGCAGTCAAACTAGCTTTCATATCTAAAGAGCCAATCCCATAAATCTTGCCATTGCGGATTGCCCCAGAAAACGGCGAGATCGCATCGCGTCCCTCTGGAGGAATGGTGTCCATGTGCCCGTTGAGCATCAGTCCCATCCGTCCGCGCTTCTCTCCCCATTCGCAGACCACGTTAGGGCGTTCTTTGCTAGCACCAAGATAGCGGGGAGATAGTCCGATGGTTTTCAGTTTCTCAAAAATGAGGGTCGGCACTTCCCCTTCTACACTCTCATGGAGCGGCGAATCTTGCGGAGTATGGGGATTAGAACTTTTGCTTTTGACCAGAGCGGAGAGAAAGGCACTCTCTTCTTCAAAAGAGGCTTTTACTGCCCGGGCAATAGTTGAATATACATTTGTCACTGGCACGTTGATCGGAATTGTACACCTCAGGTCAATTTTTAGCTACCGTTTTGATCGCTAGCTCAATCGTCTCTTCTTTGCCCAGGCGATACGTATCAATTGCCAGGTCATACAGTTCACTCCGCCAAAAGTAAATTGGCTCATCTTTGCCGAGTGTCCCTGGTTTAACCACCCAGTCCTTCCACTCGTTACCATACATCTTGACCCATTTATCCAGATTCTTTTGTTCCCGGGCAAAGATATGCTCCTTGGCTTCTGCAATCGTGATGTCGTCCCTATTAGCAATTCTATCCACCCTGACCCCATCGTCTGAGCAGTACACCAATATTTTAAACGTGCCCTCTACTTGCTGAGCCAAGAAACCCGAAAGCCACGACTCATACACACATCCTACTTGAGTACTCATCCGCTCGCGCACGCTATAGTCAACTTGGCGGTCAAAGTCATCGGGATAAACTGCGGCAGAGTGGTGCACGGTTTGTGCGGGATCAAAATACCCCTTCTCTATCGCATACTTCCTCATGTAGTCACCACCAGAATAGTATTTGAAACCAAGGTGTTGAGCTAAATGTTTCCCTAGGGTGGTCGATCCTGCGCCAGGCAATCCCGAAACGCTCACATTCTGATACTTTGTCTTAACGACCAACAAATCATCCGACATAGATAAAAGCGAGTATAGCACGCTTCATTGGCAGGGTATAATGACCCTATGGCCAAAAACACCTTCCTCGAAATCCTCCGTCTGCGCCTGCAAAAAAAGTCTTTCTCTCCCAAATATGCTCCTTGGGTTGTCCCCACTATCGGGACGACCGTTGTTCTCATTCTCATCGCACTATTCTTATTCCTCAAAGACCTCCCCTCTCCTGCCAATCTCGGCAAGCCCAGCTCCTATCCCATCTCCACCAAAATCCTCGATAGAAATGACAATCTCCTGTATGAGATCTACGACGACCAAAACCGTACCCCCATCAAGCTCGATGAGCTACCCGATTACCTCAAAAAAGCCACCGTCAGTATTGAAGATAAAAACTTCTATACGCACCACGGCTTTGACACCGGTGGACTCATACGAGCCGCTTACAAAACACTGACTGGTCAGCGGCTTGAAGGCGGGTCTACCATCACCCAGCAGCTCGTCAAAGTCGCTCTGCTCACTCCCGAGCGCACCCTCTCCCGTAAAGTCAAAGAGGCGATTCTGACAATTGCCACCGAGGTGCTCTACAGTAAAAACCAAATCCTTGAGATGTACTTGAACCACATCCCTTATGGTGGCACCGCCTATGGTATCGAAGCCGCCGCCCACCGCTTCTTCAACAAAAGTGCTAAAGATCTCTCGATAGCCGAAGCCACGTTACTTGTCGGACTCCCCCAAGCCCCCTCACGCTATTCACCCCTAGGCAACCCTGACTCCGCCAAAGCCCGCCAATCGCTCGTCCTCGGCCGTATGGTCGAAGACAAATACTTAACTAACGAAGCCGCCACTACCGCCAAAAACGAAGAGCTCCACTACGCTGACTCGGGCACCGATATCGCTGCCCCGCATTTCGTCATGTACGTCCGCCAAATCCTCGAAGAAAAATATGGTATCCAAAAGATAGAACAGGGTGGATTACGTGTCACCACTTCACTCGACCTAGATCTGCAAAACGTCGCCCAAGCTAGTCTCTCAGCCGAGCTCGCCTCGCTCAAACGACTCAAAATTAGCAATGGTGCCGCCTTGGTCACCAACCCAAGTACTGGAGAGATCCTCACCATGATCGGCTCCAAAGATTACTTTTCAACCGATATCGACGGCAAAGTCAATGTGACCACCAGGTTACGACAGCCAGGATCCTCAATCAAGCCGCTCAACTATGCTTTGGGACTCGAGACCAAGGTGATCACTCCTTCCACCATGCTCCTTGACACCCCTATCTGTTTCGACATTGCAGGACAGCCCGATTACTGCCCCAAGAACTATGACAACACCTTCCGCGGACTCACCCAGATTCGCTTTGCCCTAGGCAACTCGCTCAACATCCCGGCAGTCAAAGTCCTCGCGCTCAACAGTCTCGAAGGTTTTATTAGTTTTGCCCGCAAACTGGGGATCAGTACCTGGAACGACCCTAGTCTCTATGGTCTTTCCCTCACCCTAGGAGGCGGTGAGGTGATGATGACCGACATGGCGACCGCTTTTGGAGTCTTTTCCAACCAAGGTGTCAAAGTCCCGCTCCACGCTATTCTCAAAGTCGAAGATAGCTCGGGTACAGTTCTTGAAACCTATAATCCAGACGACGGTATTAGGGAGGGAGAAAAGGTCCTCTCCGACGAAACCGCCTTCCTCATCTCCCACATTCTCTCCGACAACAACGCCCGCTCGGGTGCTTTTGGCACGAACTCGGTACTAAACGTGCCAGGCAAGACTGTCTCCGTCAAAACGGGGACCACCAACAACCAGCGCGACAACTGGACGATCGGCTACACCCCAACTCGCCTCGTCGCCACTTGGGTAGGCAACAACGATAACTCGCCCATGAGTTATGTAGCCTCCGGCGTCACCGGCGCCTCTCCAATCTGGCAAAAAATTATGAAATATACCTTAAAAGATATTAAGACTGCTGGACTAGAAAAGCCCGAAAGTGTCGAGGGAGCTAGCGTGTGTAGTAACTCCGGCTCACTCCCCAGCGCCGACGATCCCTGTGAAACCCGCTACGAATATTTCTTAGAGGGCACTGTTCCCACCCAAAACAACATTACTAAACGGGAGTTATTCGTCAACAAAACAACCCACCACCCCCCAAACAACG
>CAYILS010000077.1:0-4358 GCA_964364325.1 uncultured Pseudomonadales bacterium | reverse complement strand
TAGCATCTAGTACCTTATCCAAGCTCAATATAGTCTTGGGCGTGACGGCTGCCTTTAATCTAGTTATGATAGGGGGGTCTTACTCGCTGAGACGACTTATAGAAAAACTAACTAAAAGGAGAATTGTATGAAACTCATGGTATCGGGTGGCGCTGGCTTTATCGGCTCCAATTTTATCCACTACATGCTCAGTGAGCATCCTGACTATGAGATCATCAACTATGACCTCCTGACCTACGCCGGCAATCTGGACAATTTAAAAGACGTCGAGTCCAATCCCCAGTATCACTTTGAGCAGGGCGACATTACCGATCTCGTACGCATCAACGAGGTCATGCAAAAGTATAGTGTCACTCATTTGATTAATTTTGCCGCCGAAACCCACGTCGACAAAAGTATCCACGGGGGCATCAAGGACTTTGTCCTCACCAACAGCCTCGGAGTGCAAATGCTCCTCGACGCCGTGCGGGCCAACAAGATCGAGCGCATGGTCAATGTCTCCACCGACGAGGTCTACGGTGCACTTAAACTAGGGGAAGATACCAAGTTTACCGAAGATACTCCCATCATGCCCAATATGCCCTATGCCGCCGCCAAAGCTGGGGGTGACCTGATGTGTCATGCCTACTGGATAACTCACAAAACTCCCGTGATCGTGACCCACTGTTCCAATAACTACGGTCCCTATCAGTTCCCCGAAAAGTTGATTCCCTTCTTCATTTTCAAAGCCATGAAAGACGAGAGCGTGCCGGTCTACGGCGACGGTCTCAATGTGCGCGATTGGATCCACGCCATGGATCACTCATCTGCCCTAGATCTACTCCTCCACAAAGGCAACGTGGGCGAGGTCTACAACATCGGGGTCGATAACGAGAGGAACAATCTAGAGATCACCAAAATGGTGCTAGGGATCCTCGGCAAACCTGAATCCCTCATGACCTATGTCGAAGATAGACCCGGCCACGATCGCCGCTACGCTATCGACTCTACCAAGATCTTGGCCCTGGGCTGGGTCCCCAAATACACGCGGGATATGTTTGAAACGGGTCTGCGCGAAACGGTGCAGTGGTACCTCGACAACGCCGAGTGGGTTACCAAAATCCGTGCCCGGATGTCTGAGATTAACCAGCATATTAAAAAATAATATGGATCACCGCTACAAAGTTTTCACCCTCAACAACATCCAAGCACCCAATTTCCTCATGACTCCCTTGGAGCTCAGGGAGTATATCGACTTCCCGGTCAAGCGCGTGTACTGGATCTCCAGTCCCACGGGTAACACCGGCAATCACGCCCATCGCCAGGACGAAGACGAGATCTTTATTCAGATCCAGGGTAGCTCCACGATTTGCGTAGATGACGGCTCAGGACTCGAAGAGATCAAATTGAGCGGTCCCCAAAATGCGATTCGTGTTCCCCATATGGTTTGGCACGGGTTCAAAGATTTGTCGTCAAACTGCATAATCCTCGCGCTCACCTCTACCAACTACGACCCAACCCGCAGCGACTACATAGAAGACTATGAGGAATTCAAGGGTCTTGTTGGTGAGTCTTCTAAGGCAGGAGACCTGTGATTACGGGGATTCTCCTTAACAGGAATTCCCGGCTGCAAGCCGAGAAGGGCTCATCGGCAGATGAAAGGAGAATCCCCAATGGATAAGCAAACCATCCTAGCCACCGGCGCCACCGGTCTGATAGGCTCCCGATTTGTCGAAATGTTTAAAGACAAATACGACGTAGTCAACATGGACTTGACGACCAGGGTAGATATCACCAACGTCGAGACATTTACACCATTTTTTGACGCGCACAGAGACGCCAAAGCTCTCATTCACCTGGCCGCCTTCACCGATACGGCCAAAGCCAACGCTGAGTCCGGTGACAAAAGCGGCATCTGCTACAAGGTCAACGTCGACGGCACCAAAAACATCGCGGTCTTTTGCAAAGAGCGAGGTATCCACCTCATCCACGTCTCCACTGACTTTGTTTTTGACGGTAAAAAAGATACGTCCTATTCCGAGGACGACGTGGTCAGTCCCATCGACTGGTATGGCGAGACCAAGGCTATGGCGGAAGAGGTAGTCAAAGCAAGTGGCTGCAGCTACACTATCATCCGCCTCAGCTATCCCTACCGCGCCAATTTTGATCTCAAACCCGATCTCATCAAAAAAATCCGCGCAGAACTAACAGCAGCGGATCTTCCTCCTATGTTTTCCGACACGATTATCACCCCGACATTTGTCGATGACCTCGCTCGCGCCTTTGATACATGTGTTGAACTTATGCCCTCTGGCACCTACCATACCGTGGGCTCCACATCCCTATCGCCATACGAGTTGGCCAGGAAAGTCGCGGTGGCGTACGGCTTTGACCCAAACCTAGTCAAACAGGGGAGTTTAGCTGAATATCTTAAAACCTCGACTCGACAATTTGCCAAGACGGTGGCCATGAGCAACGCCAAAGCTACAGCCGATCTTGGTCTGCGCTTTGCCACGATCGACGAAGGCTTAGCCGAGATTAAAAAGCAACAAGGTCTATGAAAAAAGCTTTCTACTTAGTCCTCATTCTCATTATCCTGGGACTCAGCTATCTCAAATGGCAGGCAAGATCGTCAGGTACTATCCCGCTCCCAACTCCCAATCCAATTACTTCACCCTCTCCATCGCCTTCCCCTAGTATCGAACCCTCTCCCGAGCCGGAGTTAGACGCATCGGCCGCGGCTTCCATCCCTTAGTAGATTGTGATTATTCTGTCAGCAAGTCTGGCCGACGGGTCTTAGTACGTAGTACTGATTGTTCTTTTCTCCACGCATCAATTGCTTTGTGATTGCCACCTTGTAGTATTTCTGGAACTTGCTTACCATCGTACTCCTCAGGTCTCGTATATTGTGGATATTCTAGTAATCCCTCACCATACGATTCATCGTGACTAGAGGAGTCATCGCCTAACACACCGGGTAGGAGCCTCGCCACCGAGTCGGCGACGATCATGGCGGGGATCTCTCCGCCTGTCAGCACATAGTCTCCCACCGAGATCTCCAGGTCGACGTAGTCACGGATACGTTCATCAAATCCCTCGTAGTGTCCGCAAATCAGGATAAGATTGGTCTCTTTGGCTAGCGCTAGTGCTGTCTTTTGTTTGTACACCTGCCCCTGCGGCGTGAGGAGAATGACTTTGGGATCGGTTAGTTCCGATCCTTGCTGATCACTAGGCGAGTGATCGGAACTTTTTTCTTTGACATCTATCAATGCCCTATGCAACACATCAACTTTAAGCACCATCCCCGGTCCACCGCCATATGGTCGGTCGTCGACCGATTTGTATTTGTCGTTCGAGTAATCGCGTAAGTTATGAGTGACAATCTCCAGTTTTTCACTCTTGATCGCTCGTCCTACGATACTGTGCGAGACGAATCCTTCAAAAAATTCCGGGAACAAAGTGATAATGTCGATTCTCATAGCGGACTTTTAATATTTTTTAATTGTGGGTTAGTTACCTTAGTATACAGCTGGGTTGTGGTAATACTCGCATGACCCAAGAGTTGTTGAATATAGCGTACATCGACTCCATTTTCCAGTAGGTGAGTGGCAAAGCTATGTCGCAGACTATGAAAGGTCGCGTTCTTCATAATCCCTGCTAGCTTTAACGATTTTGCAAATACTATTTGCGCTGTTCTCGTCGTGAGTATCCCTCCTCGCTCGCTTGCAAAAAGATATGCATCCCCATTTTTCCCTGCCATCATAGTTTGTAACTCACCACGCAGTTTCTCAGGCAAAATGGTGATTCGATCCTTACCACCCTTGCCATCACGCACCACGATACTCAGCTCACTAATTGCTATGTCTTGTACCCGCAGCTTGATGACTTCACTCACACGTAGTCCGGCCCCGTAAGCGAGTGAGAGCATCAGTCGGTGCTTGGGATTGCGTGTCACATCAATAATCTGAGCGACCTCTAAACGAGAGAGTACAACAGGCAATTTTTTGTGCCTCTTGGCATAGGGGAAGGGTACACTCCAAGGTTCCTTGAGTATTTTGGTCGCGTAAAGCTTGTATGCTGCATGGTACTGATTCATCGTATAGGTAGACTTTCCCTCCCGTGCCAATTTGTCGAGGAATTGCAGTAAATCCTGGCTACCAACTTCTTCGACACACCTTGCGTACGCTTCAATCGTCCGCGGACTATATCCGGCCACCCTCATATACCTTTGCAGCTCTGCTAGCATCATGCTAAAATTGTACCATTAAACACACTATCCTGTGTTTATGCGAAATGATTATTCCTTCACTTCGCATAAACACTAGTTAGCCAAAATGCAAGAGTCCCCTCCGGGTTCGCCTGAAATGTTCTTAGCTCGT
>CAYILS010000076.1:0-4359 GCA_964364325.1 uncultured Pseudomonadales bacterium | reverse complement strand
TAGGAATTATGTTTCTATGATACTGGAGTACTATACCAAGGAGGTATCAGTTAGCCGCTTGGGGCAGAGACGAAATTACTCTAGCCGAAAAAGAAATGCCGGGGCTTATGTCTCTCCGCCAAGAATTTGGGAAACAAAAACCGCTTAAAGGTGCTCGCATTGCCGGCTCCCTTCACATGACCATTCAAACCGCCGTGCTCATCGAGACACTCCAAGCGCTCGGAGCCGAAGTGAGGTGGGCCTCGTGCAATATTTTTAGTACGCAAGATCACGCCGCCGCTGCCATAGCCAAAGCAGGCACTCCCATCTTCGCCTGGAAAGGGGAGAGTGAAAAAGAGTATTGGTGGTGCACCGACCAAACGCTTAAGTTTAAGGGTGGTAAGGGTCCCAATCTCTTGCTCGATGACGGGGGAGATTTGACCGCTCGTATCCACACCAAATACCCCAAACTACTCAAAGATATCAAAGGAGTCTCAGAGGAGACCACTACAGGCGTGCATCACCTGTACAAATTGATGGAAAACAAAGAACTCAAAATCCCCGCGATCAACGTCAACGACAGTGTCACCAAATCCAAGTTCGATAACAAATACGGCTGCCGCGAATCCTTAACCGACGCCATCAAGCGCGCCACGGACATCATGCTGGCCGGCAAAGTGGCAGTGGTCGCAGGGTTTGGCGATGTAGGCAAGGGCAGCGCCGAGTCCCTCAAAGGTTTTGGTACCCGCGTACTGATCACCGAGGTCGACCCAATCTGTGCCCTCCAGGCGCTCATGGAAGGGTATGAGGTTGTCACGATGGAAGAAGCGGTCAAAGAAGCCGATATTTTTGTAACCGCGACCGGCAACAAAGACATTATCACGATCGATCATATGAAGAAAATGAAAGATACCGCGATTGTCTGCAACATCGGTCATTTTGATGTCGAGATCCAGGTCGATGCACTCAACAAGTTTAAAGGGATCAAAAAACACGAGATCAAACCACAAGTCGACCTCTATACCTTCCCCGATGGTCATCGCATCATCTTGCTAGCCGAAGGCCGACTGGTCAATCTTGGCTGTGGTACCGGACACCCCAGCTTTGTCATGAGCAACTCCTTTACCAATCAAGTGTTAGCTCAAATAGAGCTGTGGACCAGGCCCTATGAGGTTGGTGTCTATCGCTTGCCTAAACACTTAGACGAAAAGGTCGCGGCTCTCCACCTAGAACAACTCGGTGGCAAACTCACCAAGCTAACCAAAGATCAGGCTAAATACTTAAATCTGCCAGTCGCCGGCCCCTACAAGCCCGACCACTATCGGTATTGACCACATCTATTTTTGAAATTCTAAAAACTTCTTCATTCTTCGGCTATCAACTAAATATTGTCTCAATACAGTTTCTATCGGAACCCCCAACTCAACATCGGCCATATCACCAGGCCTATGAGAAACAAGTTTTTTATCACGATTTATGACAGCCAAATGTAATAGTTCCGATTCTTCCTTAACAACATCAGCACCAACAAATACAATTGCCAAAATATGAGCATTCATCACACCAGGCACTTCCGCGAAATGTGTTAAAAGCTCTCCCCAGGTACGCGCTATACCTATCCCGGAAGTGTATATATCTTGATCTATTAATCCAAAATGGTGATATACATAGCTAGCACAATTTGAATATTCATACCAGGAACTATTCATGCGAGTGATTCTACCACTCCACTCCCCCTAGAAACAAAACCCGAAACTATGCTATACTGATACGCATGAATTTCACACTCAAATCCAATTTTCAGCCCTCCGGCGACCAACCTGAAGCCATCAAATCCCTCGAGGAGGGGATTAAATTGGGCGTGCGTGATCAGGTGTTACTCGGAGTAACCGGCTCAGGTAAGACCTTTACCATGGCCAATGTGATAAGGGACCTCAACATGCCCACGCTCATCATAAGCCACAACAAGACACTCGCCGGCCAACTCTATCAGGAGATGCGCGACTTTTTCCCCGACAACGCCGTCTCCTACTTCGTCAGTTACTACGACTATTACCAGCCCGAGGCCTACGTCCCCAGTAGTGACACGTACATCGAAAAAGAAGCGACGGTCAACGAGCGCATCGACAAGCTCCGCCTCCAGAGCACCACCAACATCATGACCAGAAATGACGTGATCGTGGTAGCTTCCGTCTCCTGCATCTACAACATCGGTAATCCCATGGAATACGGCAAGTACGAGCTCCCCATCTACCTCGGACTCAAGACTGACTGGAAGACTCTGGGCGAAAAGCTGATCAATATGCAATACGACCGCTCCGACTACGAATTTAGCCGAGGTTCCTTCCGCGTCCGTGGCTACACTATGGATATCTACCCCGCCTACCAAGATGTGGCCTACCGAGTCGAATTTGGGATCGACTCCGTCACTTCGATCACTGCCTTTGACCCGGTCTCGGGAAAATCGGTACCAGAGACAACTGGCAAAACAGGCATCGTCATATTCCCCGCTAAACTCTACTTGGTCAATCAAGAACGGTATCAAAACAGTGAGGCCCAGATTCGTGCTGATTTAGCTAAAGAATATCAGGCGCTCAAAGATGCAAACAAGCTAGTCGAGGCCCAGCGTCTCATGCAACGCACCAATTATGACCTCGAAACTCTCAAAGAGCTTGGGTCTGTTAACGGTATCGAAAATTATTCTCGCTATTTTGACGGTAGGAAGCCTGGTGAGCGCCCTTACTGTCTCCCAGACTTCTTCCAGCACGCCTACGGCAACGACTGGCTCTGCATCATCGACGAGTCCCACATGACCGTTCCCCAGATCCGCGGGATGTTCAATGGTGACCAAGCCCGCAAGCGGACCCTCATCAACTACGGGTTCCGACTAGAAGCCGCAATCGACAATCGCCCACTCAAGTTTGATGAGTTTTATGATCTTATCCCTAAGACTGTTTACGTCTCGGCAACCCCTAATACTTGGGAGCTAGACCAGGCTAAGGACCACGTGGTTGAGCAACTTGTGCGCCCAACGGGCATTGTTGACCCCGAGATCGAGATCAGGCCCAGCAAAAATGAAATCGAAGATGTGATCGAAGAAATCAAAAAGCGCGCTGCCATCGATGAAAGAGTTCTTGTCACCACGCTCACCAAAAAGACGGCCGAGGATTTAGCGGGTTATCTGACGGAGCAAGGCATCCGCGCCAAGTACCTCCACTCTGACGTCAAAACCCTCGAGCGCACCGATATTTTGGACGCCCTACGCAAAAACGAGTTTGATTGTCTGATCGGCGTCAATCTCCTGCGTGAAGGTCTCGATCTACCCGAGGTTACGTTGGTCGCCATCCTGGATGCCGATAGGGAAGGGTTCCTCCGTTCCCGCGTCTCCCTCATCCAAACAATGGGTCGCGCCGCCCGCAATATCAAAGGTGAAGTTATTTTGTACGCCGAGAATATTACCGGCTCCATGAAAGAAGCCATCGAAGAGATTCGCCGCCGCCGCAACTACCAGCTCGCCTACAACAAAAAATTGGGTATCAACCCCGAGACTATTATCAAACCGCTGCGTGAGAAAATTGTGGAAAACGACGCCGACGACCTGGCCTGGCAAGGACTGGAAGACAAATCAACCGAAGGACTGATGAAATTGGATGCCTCCTCGCTCACCCCTGTGGATCGTGCCAAATGGATCAAGCGACTGGAAAGGGATATGAAAAAATTAGCCGAGTCCATGCAGTTTGAGTCAGCCATCGCCGTGCGTGATAAAATCCGACAACTTAAAGGAGAAAAGACTTAGGGGAGTCTCCCCTAAGTGCAAATACAACTCACTTAGGAGAAACTCCCCCAAATACAGAAACCATTATGCAACAATTTATCTCCATCCGCGGTGCCCGTCAGCACAATCTCAAAAACATCAACCTCGATATCCCCAAATATCAGTTTGTAGTCATGACTGGCGTCTCGGGCTCCGGCAAATCGAGCCTGGCCTTTGACACCATCTACGCTGAGGGTCAGCGTCGCTACGTCGAGTCACTCTCGAGTTACGCCCGCCAATTCTTGGGACTGATGGACAAGCCCGATGTCGACAAGATCGACGGCTTATCTCCCAGCATCTCTATCGACCAAAAGACGGTCTCCCACAACCCTCGCTCCACCGTGGGTACCACCACCGAGATCTACGACTACCTCCGTTTGCTCTATGCGCGTATCGGCCACCCCAAGTGTCCCAACGATGGTACCGAGATCAAAAAGCTCTCGCTCGACGAGATTACCACCATTTCTCTTACCGAGATCCAGGCACAGGTCAACACCGTCAAAAAGATCCACCATGTTTTCACTATCTTTAGTCCGGTGGTACGCAACAAAAAAGGCGAGTTCAAA
>CAYILS010000075.1:0-4380 GCA_964364325.1 uncultured Pseudomonadales bacterium | reverse complement strand
TGTACACGGTTGCCAGATCATTTGTCAAAGGCACCCCCGATATTGAGTGGGTACTGTGTGAGCTACCTGATTTTGCAGAAGGAGAAACATGCCACCCAAACCCTCTACTCCCTCAAGGAAAAGTTTATCTTTAACCAGAGTTGGGGATATAACCGAATCAAGCATTACGAGGCGATATTAATGGGAGGTGCGTAACTCCTGTTTTTAAACTTCACTAATCACGTCAAATCCCTTATAGCTCCCCACAATCGCCAACCCAATAATTTTCCCCTTAACTATTCCTTTCTCTCTCATTTGTTTAGCAGTTTCATTTAGCGTCGCGCCACTTCCAACCGCATCATCTATCAGGAGAATATTGGTATGTTTTTCTTTCTCTGTAACCAGTATCGTTTTTGCGGCATTATCTATGCGATCTCCCAGTCGACTCAAAGTTTTCTGCGGTACCATCATTTCTGTTCTAAGTTTCTCTATTTTCACCCTACGCAAAGATAGTCTTAAGCCATTCTCCAGCTCCCGCATCAACTGTACCTCACGTCGTACGGTCGGAGGCACAAATCCAACACTATCAATTTTGAGTCGTTTCGAGAGAGCCACCACTTTCCCTTCTACTTCCTTTATGAGTTCCCTAATTATTGTCCGACTTTGGCTTTGTTTGGCATAAAGCAGTAGTTGTCCAAGTTTGGTTTTCCCAAACCTCTCAATACTATAAAAATCTAAATAGTAGAGTTCATCCAAATACACATTTGGAAATGTATGCTTCAATTTTTGAATCCCACTTACCACTCCTCGCTTCAGCCATTTATCATATTTTGCCTGAGTCGTTATGTACTCGCGAGCTGTTTTTGCATAATCCTGATTGGTTTTCAAACACCACTGTGCAAATCCTTTAATCCCTTCCACTTTCTCCCCTAGTGGACTCACATAGAGATAGCGATTGTTTACGAAATCAACTACTCTTTTAGGTAGTATTACGTCGGCTCTGTGTGCCAATTCATCTGGAATATAGTAATAAACCTTAGGAGATTTACCAATTTTGGCTATACGAGCTTCTTTCAAAAGTTTGGCTAGCTGCAAAAACAACCCTTGTCTGGTAATTCCAAGAAAATCTACCATTTCTTTAGCCGACACTTTCCCTTTTTCTCGAAGAATAGCAACAATCTTCTCCCTCGTATCTGTCTTCATAAGAATGAAAATACCATACTTGACTCTTTACTGTCAAGTGTCAAGTATCGCTACCAACTATGTCAAGTAATTTCAAACACACTTGAAATTAATCATTAAATATGATATATTTTCAACTATGAATAAAATTATCGATAATATTGTCGCCTTGGTAACACAAATCTTGAGTCCCAGCAACCAAGGATTCATTAGACATAGTTATCTCCAGAAAATTACCCCCTTCTTGGGTAATCGTCTCATCAAGGTGCTCGTGGGGCAGCGTCGTACAGGCAAAAGTTATCTCTTACGCCAACTGATGACAGAACTAGTCAATCAAGGAGTAAAACCATCTCAGATCCTCTATATCAACAAAGAGATGTCCGAGTTTAATAGTATCGCGACAGATGTCGACCTCAATAAGCTAGTCAAGTCATATAGACAGCTACACCCTACTCCCAAGCTCTATCTCTTTATTGACGAGACCCAGCTCATCTCTCACTGGGAAAAAGCCATTAACTCACTATCTCAGCACCCAACCATCCAAACCGAAATCATGATAACAGGTTCCAACTCCACCCTACTCTCGTCAGAGCTTGCCACTCTGTTAACTGGCAGATATATCAAATTTCTCATTCTTCCCTATAGTTACTCAGAATATCTCGAACAATCTAATCAGTTAATGAGCCGCAACTCATATCTTACATATCTCACAGAAGGTGGTTTACCCGAACTCACTCATTTACAAGGCGAAGAAGTCAAACGGCAATACGTCAGCTCACTCAAAGACTCTATTCTCTTGCGAGACATCGTAGAACGGTATGCTATCAAAGACGTCGCACTCTTAAACACAATTTTTCTTTTCTTGGTTCAAAATACTGGCAATCTCACTTCCATCAACAGTCTTGTGACCTACTTCAAGGCACATGGTCAAAAAACAAACTCAGAAACCTTGTCGGCGTATATTACCTATCTCACTCAGACATATCTTATCTACCCAGTGAGTCGTTACGATATCAGGGGCAAAAATATCATCAGTAGCGGTAAAAAATACTTTATCAACGATCTTAGTTTGCGCACCTATCTCCATTCTGGATTTGAATTTGGATTCGGCCAACGACTAGAAAATGCCATCTATCTACACTATCTAAAGCTTGGATATCATATTACTATCGGAAGTCTCGGGAAAAAAGAGATCGACTTCATCATCGAAAAAGACAGTGACAAAAAATATGTCCAAGTTGCCTACACTCTTGGAAACAAGGCTACCATCAAACGTGAATTCGATACACTCCTCTCCATCAATGACAACTATGAAAAGATCATCATTTCTCTAGATGAATCTCCCACCGGAAATTATGCTGGGATCAAACATGTCCAAGCTTGGACACTCTAGGTATTAGGAGGTAGTTGACATTCATTCTCCAACTTGCCACAATCAAACTATGCAAAACCTTCCTCGCGTTATCATCATTGCCTTCATCTCCCTCGTATTATTCATCGGGATTGGACTGCTTGGCTACAATGCTTACCCACCCGCAAGACCCACGGTTGCCCAGGTCAGCGTCGCCTCCGGAACTGTTTCTCTTGCCTTCACCGCTCCCTCCTCACCGGTCAAAAACGCCGAAGTAACGCTCCCCTTGACCTTTAGCTCGCCAAGCGAACACTTAAGCGGCGTCCAAGCGGAGATCACCTATGACCCGACCTATGTCACCGCCCTCTCTTTCACTCCCTCTTCCACTTTCCCCTCCACCCTCGCCGCCGCCCTCTTAGAAAGTGGCAAAATTACCTTCGCCTACGGCGTCAGCGCCGGTAGCGGAGGGACGATCGGCAACGGCAACGTCGGCACCCTCAAACTCAAAGTCCTCAAACCAGGTACTACCAAGCTGGTCTTCACTCAAAACACCATCACGACCACCACCGAAAAGACGGTCAACACCATCAAAAACGCCACCGATCTTACGCTCACCATCATCGACTCCATCTTCCCTGGCGACTTAAATAGCGACAATGCGGTCAATTTACTCGACTTCAATCTTTTGATCACCAAGTTCGGCAATCCCTATACCCTCCTAGACTTTAACACTATCGTTACCAACTATGGCAAAACTCGCTAATCTGTTATAGTAAACTTATGAAATATCGCAAACCCATGAAACGAAAAAAGAAAACCCCCTCCCAGTCACGTATTTTCTTGTTGATCCTTTGTCTAGCTTTGGCAGCCGGTCTCATCTATTTTGTCCGCACTTTCTTCGTCACCACTCCTCCTCAAGTTGCTGTTGTGGGCAGTCCCACGGGCAGTGTTTCACTCGACCTCGTCACCGACACTACCAATCTTGCACTAAACCAAGAAGCCTCCTTCACTTTGTCATATAACTCGCTTAGCGAGCACTTGACTGGTATTCAAGCCGAGATCACCTACGACCCCACTCGTTTGAGTATCTCCAATTTTAGCCCATCTAGTTCTTTCCCTAGTGTTCTGCAAACTGCCAAAGTCGAGAATGGCAAAATCTCCTTCGCCTACGGCGTTCCCCTCGAAAGCGGTGGTTTAACTGGCAGTGGTACTGTGGCGACCTTCAAAGCCAAAGCTCTCAAGGTTGGTAGCGCGGACTTAACCTTTAGCAGTAATACCCTGACAACCACCACCGAAAAAACGGACAATACTCTCAAAAGTGTCAGTGGTTCCACCCTCACAATTACTGATCCCTCAGGTGCTTCCTCCGCCCCTAGCTCCAGCCCCACTCAGTCCCTATCTCCCTCGGCCAATCCTTCCTCCTCACCTCGTGCCAGTCGCAGCCCAAGTCCCAGCCCAAGTCCCAGCAACCAGTCAGTCATCAAGCCCGCCTCTCCCGGTAATCTCCGCTACAACTGTTACGACAACGGCAATAAAATCACCCTGCGCTGGGACGAGGTCAGTGGTGTGGGCGAATACCTCCTCAAAATGGACGCCGACAACAACAACTACGATGTAAATGAAACAGTGACCGGCCACGAAAAAGAGTTGAGTATCCATGCTAACACCAAGTATTCCTGGACCCTGAATAGCCGCAAAAGTGGGGTGACCAGTGACGAAGTCAAAGTTGAATTTACTTGTAGTGGTAGCTCTAATGCAACCGCTACACCCACAGCTACTCCCACCCCAACTCCTGCTGCGAGCAAAAAACCCTTGAGTCAGGTCATCAGTAACCTCATCATGCCCAAAGCTAGCGCCACCCCCAAACC
>CAYILS010000074.1:0-4473 GCA_964364325.1 uncultured Pseudomonadales bacterium | reverse complement strand
GTCCAACTGCCAACACTCTCTACCCCAGTTTGCTACCAGCCCATTTTCTGCCATTTTAGACTATTTCTTCTCCCCCGCGTGAAAACTTATTCATCATCAACAATGACCCTCAGCAATTTTATTTATTTCTACCCGCTTCTCGTCGCTTCAATATCCTCCGACAACACATCAGTGTTACCATGTTTTAAAACATGGTAACACCATCAAGCAACCCTGCTTCATTATTTGGGTTATCTTGTTTTACGAAGGACCCGTAGGGGCAAACATGAAAACATGAGCGATACATAAACGAATTACAGCTCAATCACGATCGTTCCTTCTTCATCGGTCCGTCGTACTTGTGCACCTACTTGCTTCAGTCTATCCAATGTTTCGTTCGTTGGGTGACCATAGCGGTTTTTCTCACCCACCGAGATCACGGCAAGCGAAGGGGCTAGTTTTTGCAGGTATTCTAAGCCACTTGCATACTTTGATCCATGGTGACCTACTTTGAGTACGTCAATTTGTGGTGGCTTACCTTGTTTTAGCAACTCTTTCTCTGTCTGGTCACCAGAGTCACCACTTAGCAATATTTTCTTGTTATCCTCTAGTAAGAGCAGTATCACTGACCGCTCATTGAGGTCACCCCGTTTAGCACTCGCGCCTAGTATCTGCTCACGCTTGTCTTTATCCATTTGGTCACCAAAGATCGCAACATTTTCCTCTATTGTATCTGGCGGCCATAGTACCTCAAAGACTAGGTTAGACATAGTTTTCTCGCCTCCTACTCGTATCAAGTCTCCCCGCTCCACTGGTCCGACACTGACCCCACTTACCCTTAACTGATCGGTGAATTTCTCTAGCGCATCGCTCTCATGGACCCCATCAGCTGTGACAAACTGTATCACCTCATATCTCTCTATCACTACCCCTAAACCATTCATATGGTCAAAGTCACTATTGGTCAAAACTATAAGCTCGATTGTCCGGTCCCAAAATGGCACATGCTGCTCCAGGCAAGCAAGGATTTTGTCACTACTAGGGCCACCATCTATTAATGCCTGGTTACTACCTTTGATTATCAAAATCGCATCCCCTTGCCCCACGTCGCACACCACCATTTTCGCCTTGTCTCCAGGCATCTGACTCAGCACCAAAATTACCAAACCTATTAACAATCCCACCCCATACCCCATCCATCTATTCTGTCCCATGTCATAACTATACCAATCATTGACAATTGGGAATATAATACACATCAATTACATACTAAGTAAAATTAGGTATGCTACAAGAACTACTTAATGCCCATAATCTAGTTGACACCCGCCACTTAAAACCTAGCGATCTAGCGGGAACAGGTCTGGATAGCTCTAGCTTTCCTCTTCCTCGTGAAGTTTTTACTGCGATGGACGAGGTTGAGCCAGGCGTTGTTATCGCTCATCTTCCCGAACTCTCCCCCATGTGGATTAACTACCTAGCAAACGTTGTCGGACCAGGAAATGGTGCCGACGAAATTACCTGGCCCAGTCCCAAAAACAAAGTCGACCATTTAGCTGCGATTGCTAACCCCACCGTATATCCAGACAGGCCAGATTATGCACATTCCTGTTTTGATCTCGATAAGAGGTTGATGGACGCTGTACCTCAAACTATGTTTTTTGACGTTAGTAGAGGCGGTATTGCCAACTTTCTCCCCAAGGGCATGGGATATACTCAATATGCGTTTAATAAACACGACAAACAAGATAGAGCGGGTACTCTAGATCGAAAAACGAAGCAATATTATCAAGAATTTGGCCAGATTAGCACTGTTCCAATTACTTCTGCTGACCAAGTGCTTATGTGGGCGCAAAATGCTGAGTTAGCCATGCACCTCGTTACTGGATCTTCTGTTGCTGAGGCGTTTACCGCCCTATGTCGCAAACTGCGCCATCCCCAACTTATGAAAGAAATTAGCCAACTTAAAGGTGGTAGTTGGACCTCACAACTTGATCGCCGAGGCACATCTCAATTACGCGATACTCTATGGGGTCAACTGGCAACAAAATACCCCGACGAACTCCTTAAATTCATTAGCGAAACAACAATTGTTGATAATGAATCTCCATATCCCGCTACTTCTCTCTTAGCCAAGCTGGTCATGCAGATCGTCGATGAAACCATGAAAATCCCCAAAAACAGCACTACCCTAAGCGAATACTGGCAAACAAATATCTACCAAAGTATGCCAAATCGCTCAATTCATGATGTTTCAGAACTTGTCGCCTCTAGAAGAACAACTCAGAAACCTGATACGCCCCTACCACCACCACCCTGGGCTAGCTTTCTCCTCTTTCCCCATGGAACCAAAAATAAACCTCAAGCCACCAAGGGTCAGATGATAAAGGCTGCCAGGATTTCTAGGCAATATTATCCTGAAGCAACAGTTTTTATTATTAGCGACAAGAGGGGCAACCCACTTCCTTATAATCGTCATCACGAGCATCGAGCCACTCACGATTTAACTAGAAATCCTTCACCCGTAAACGCAGAGATCGCCACGATCGTGCAAGCAGTAATTAATTACATAGGAGCAAAACCCCGTCAGATAGATCTTGTTGAGCGAAGTACGGTCAAAAGTTATCAGTAACTAAAAAGATATATCATTTGGACAATCCAAGAGAGCGGCACATACGCTAGCCACGCCACGACTTGCCCTCCCAAGAGTGTTAGCGCACTCAACAACATAATCAGTGGTACCAAGGGCAACACTAGCATATTCACTAGAGGCGAAATCCAAGATACTCTCCCAAAATGGTATAGGATGATTGGTATCGTCGCCGCGCTCGCTGCCAAAGTCGGATAGAGATATTCTTTAAGTAGTGGGATTTGCGGTAGTTTCTGCATAGCTGGTGCTAAGTAAAGTAGTCCTGCAGTCGCCGCAAACGACAACTGGAACCCGATATCCATCAGGTAGAGCGGATCAAATAAAAGCATGACGCCAGCGGTTACCCACAAAAGCCGCCTAGCCTCCGCCGGCCGGCCAAAGTAATAAGCCATCAAAGTTAAGCTCCCCATAATCCCCGCCCGCACTACCGACGCACTCGCTCCAGATAACAGCACGTAGACCCCTATTCCAACTACTCCCCCAGCTATCGCCCACCCCTTTGCTAATAGTTTTGACAACACTTGCATCAGCACGCTCGCGACGATCATCACGTTAAATCCGCTGGCTGCCACGATATGTAGCGTACCCGTACTGACCAATTGTTGGTAAAACTCATATGGCATCTGACCTTTGACTCCCAATAGAATTCCCGCAGCCAAGCTGGACATGGGCTCGGGCAAATTTTTTTCCAGAATGGCGACCCATTTCTCCCGCCAAGAGCCCAACCATAGAATAGTTCGTTCGACAATTCGTAGGGGCGACCCTTGCGGTTGCCCGATAATATCAAAAGTCGGGTCCACCATGACAATCCTGACGACCTTATTCATTAGCAATTTTGGCTCGACTTTGCCAGTAAAAGCCACGCGACTACCAGGTATAATCTCCGCATAACCCTTCATTTGGATGTACCACCTCCCCTGCCGCACGATCGTTTTTGAGTCAGTATATTCCGGTTGCTGAGTAACCGTTGCAGTATACCTAACCGTTGATTCCGGTGTCCAACTCTCAGGTAGCGGGCTGTCCAAACTTGCCCACCGCCACGCAAATAGACTAATAAATACTAAGAGAATCTTTAATTGTTTCATAAACAGATTCGGGGACTTTCGCCTTCGCCACTATTTGTTCAGTGCTACTGTAAGGTCGATTTTCCACAATCGCCTGCGCCCGCACCTCCCCAATCCCCGCCAGCGCGTCCAGCTCCCCCACACTCGCTGTATTAATATTAACGGTGCTCCCAAGGGTGACTCCCTTGCCAATACTCTGCGAGGGTGTCTCCCTTTCAGTATTTTTTACTGGTATATACACCTTCCCCCCGTCTTTAACCTCGCTCGCCAGATTGAGCGTCTTGGCTACCCACTCTCTGTCCGCATTTTCGGACAGTCCTCCGGCCGCCACCAGTGCATCCCCAATCCTTGACCCTTGAGGCAGTTTATACACGCCAGGCTTCTCTACCGCCCCTGCCACATCCACCACAATTTCACCCACTGACCCGAGACTAGATCCTAAATCCGGATTTTTAACTATCTCCACCGTCGCCGCCTCACTCCCCACTACTCCCCACAAACCATACAGTAAAATTCCACCCCCCACTATCCCCAACACTCCTATCCACCAAAACTCTCTCAAAAATATACTAATTCTCTCCACACCCTCACAATACCAAATTGACTGCCGCGCTTCAACATCTCCCACATACCAGAAGCACCCATCTACAACATACCCAAGCTTGACAAGGAAGAGTAAGATAAGATTTACTATAGTAAAAATAGGAAAATTATTTTTGAGGACTACTAAATCACACGCGACCTCACGGTCGCGGGGTTAATTGAGTTCAAGCGTTGCTT
>CAYILS010000073.1:0-4900 GCA_964364325.1 uncultured Pseudomonadales bacterium | reverse complement strand
ATGTGGAAAACTAAACGAGATTTATAATTTGGGTACTAAATGATAGAAGTTAGGATTACTAAACGGGAGTTATTCGTCAACAAAACAACCCACCACCCCCCAAACAACGAGAGTGAATATGGGGATGTCGAGCCCCGCACTCAAACAGTTGCCTCCGATCCATTCGTCAAAGACTACTGTATCGACTGCGAAGCCTACCCCGAAGGGTACTCCGAGCCGCCAACTACTGTTTCTGAGCAATGAAAAAAGTACTCATTCTCCTCGGGATCACGTTAGCTGGTTTAGCTCTGTACGCGACCTTTTTCGCCCCCTCTCCCACAATGCTTTCACCTCTCTGCACATCAAGCGCAGAAGCGCCTGAGAAATGCCTCCAGACGCGAAGAAGTCTGGGAGACCGAGCTCCTAACTCCTACGTGATCTTAGGCTTCGCCCCCTACTGGAATCTCAAGAAGCTCTCTCCCGAATCACTCAACACCATTACTCACCTGGCCTACTTTAACCTCCACCTTAGTAGTGACGGAACCATCTACACCCATACCCGTCCACGGGAAGAAGACCCGGGATATACCAATTACAAGCGCCTCGTCGCCGGCTCCCTCAACCTCCCGGATAAGCCAGTTATTATCACTTTTATGCCCGAAAGTCAGACTGCCCTTGCAGAATCTATCAGTACTCCCACTAGTCGCCAAAAAACGATCGCCACCATTCTCAGCGTGGTACAAGAAAGTAAGGCTACTGGAGTTAACATCGACTACGAGCCGCTCGGTGACACCCCTCCTTCTGTCCGCGACAACTTCACCCGCTTTATCAAAGAGTTAAAAATCTCCCTCCAAGCTACTAGCTCCTCTCTCCTAACTATGAGCATCTACGGTTCCGCTGCCGCCAAACCTCGCCTTTGGGATCTCGCTGCAATCGCCCCCTTTACTGACTATTTCGTGGTTATGACCTACGACTACACAATGCCAGGGTCGCTCATTGCCGGTCCGACCGCGCCTTTACGAGGCTCGGGGGATCTATTTGAACACGATATTATCAAAAACATTGCCGAGATTACAAACCTTGTACCAAGCACCAAAGTCCTCCTGGGTATCCCCTTCTATGGATACGAGTGGGACACCATCGACTCGTCCAAGTACTCACCGGTAGAAGGCAAGGGGTCCACCGCTTCACTAGAGCGGATTGAGTCCATGCTGGACGACAAAACCCTTGAACTAGTCTGGGATCGCAACACGCTGACTGCTTATGGAGTGGCGACAGTGAGCGGCCAAACCTCCCAAATCTACTTTGAAAATCCACAGTCTATGCGCCTCAAAATGGAATTTGTTCGCTCAGCCGGGCTTGGGGGCATCGCTATTTGGGCACTTGGTTACGAAGGCAACGGCTCCTGGGTCTGGCCGGTGATCGAGGGGTTGTCACGGTAATCATCTATTGCACCTTGTTCCCGTTTCCCGCCTGGATTACAATAAGCTGAATGAAAAGATATGCAAAAAAATCTTCATATTCAGTCTCAAAAATTGTCAAATTAATTGGTAAGCCCGCCTTTTTATTGTTCACAATTGTCATTGTTGGGTTTACTGCTTACCTCCACTTGCTCAAATTATTTGCACAACAAGTCACTCACTTTTTTGCGATCATGCGACGTGAAATCTCTCGTGGTGTTGTCAGAATCCGTAAAAAACTTGTCAAACTAACCAAATCACTCCGTCCTAGAAAACAAGCCAAGCAACGGGCTAAAAAGCAGGTCAAGCGAGCCAAGATCAAATGGCATGTCCCTCGCTTGGCGTACGGTATTGCGGCGATAGCACTAGTGCTCGCTCTGTCAGCTGGCGGACTCTACTGGTACGCCACATGGGTACTCCCACCTGTTACCAACCTCACCCAAAATACCCCCGCCCTTACCACCAAGATCTATGATCGCAATGGGGTATTGCTCTATGAGATCTACAAAGACGAGAACCGTTCACTGATCAAGCTCAGCGACCTCCCACAACACCTAATCAACGCCACCCTCGCCGCCGAAGACAAAAACTTTTATCGTCACTTTGGGGTCGATATCGCCGGGGTTACCCGCGCCGCCCTCACCAACCTTCGTTGCAGAATTAGCCATGACGAATGTACGCTCCAGGGGGGATCAACCATTACTCAACAGCTTGTCAAAAACACTCTCCTCACCCCAGAAAAAACCTTGATTCGCAAATTTAATGAACTAATTCTTGCCATAGAAATTGAGCAGGCTTATTCCAAAGACCAAATCCTTGAGATGTACTTGAATCAAGTTAGTTATGGTGGGACTGCCTACGGCGTCGAGCAAGCCAGCTGGCAATATTTCGGCAAATCGGCGAGGGACCTCACCCTCTCCGAAAGCGCCATGCTAGCCGGCCTCCCCATCTCCCCTACTAGTCTTTCTCCTTTTGGCGTGACACCCTATTTAAGCAAAATTCGTCAAGAACAAGTACTCACAGGAATGATTGAAACCGGTGCGATCAACTCTAGTGAAAAAGACCAGGCACTCGCCATCCCCCTCGCTTTTCACCCCCAGGGCACGCTCATCCGCGCCCCACATTTTGTCATGTACGTCAAAGACTTGCTGGTTAAAGAGTATGGGGAAGACGTCGTCGCCCACGGTGGTCTAACCGTCACCACCACGCTAGACATAACCTATCAAGACACGCTCAACGTGCAAATTAATCAAGAACTTGAATCACTCAAAAAGCTCCACGTCCAGAATGGAGCCGGTCTCATCTTAAACCCAGACTCGGGAGAAATCCTTGCGATGGTTGGCTCTCGCGACTTCTTTGACACCGAACACGACGGTCAGGTAAATATTACACTCCAAGAGCGTCAGCCGGGGAGTTCTATCAAGCCTATTACCTACGCCCTCGCCCTCTCCAGGGGCCTCACTCCCAGCACCACGATAGAAGATACTCCTATCTGCTTCACATCTAAGGGCAGCCCACCCTACTGCCCCAAAAACTACGATGGACGATTCCATGGCTCTGTAAGCTTGCGCACTGCCCTCGCTAGTTCCTACAACATCCCTGCCACCAAACTCCTCAATATCTACGGTCTCGAAAACATGGTGAGTTTAGCCAGATCAATGGGTATCACCACCTGGAACAACACGTCTCGCTACGGTCTCTCACTCACCCTGGGCGGCGGAGAAATCAAAATGATTGACTTAGCCGCGGTGTACGCGGTCTTTGCCAACGGTGGCACCAAAGTCCCCCTTAACCCCATCCTCTCCGTCCAAGACTCACACGGAAACATACTTCCTAGCAATAGGATATCTCCTACCACCGAAGTCATCTCACCGTCTGTCGCCTACCAAATCAACTCTATCCTCGCTGACCCCTTAGCTCGCGCACCGGCCTTTGGCGCTCACTCGATTTTAAATTTACCGGGCAAAAATGTCGCTGTCAAAACGGGGACCACCAACAACCTGCGTGACAACTGGACGTTTGGCTATACCAAAGATTTACTGGTGGCTACTTGGGTGGGCAACAACGACAATACCCCTATGTCAGCCGTTGCCTCAGGCATCACTGGTGCCTCCCCTATCTGGGCTCGCACCATGAAAGAGCTACTCTCAAACCATGAGACTATCGCCTTTGCCCCACCCGATACCATGATCAAAGTTAATACCTCCTGCACGAGCACTCCTAAGTACGAATACTTCGTCAAAGGCAGTCTGCCTAAAATTACTTGCCCAGAAAAAATCGAAACAGTTGGCAGCCTGCTCAATACAGCCGCATCTACCGCACAATAACTGAATTTTGTTGCTGCCCAACCGGTGTCTGGTACGGAGAAACAGTGTTTTGCAAACCTGGTCGTGGTTCCCGTTTCATTTCCCCCGATACCCACAGCAAAAATCCGACAAACATCACGAGTCCCAATAGTATTACTCCTCCCCACCGGGCAACTTTATCCTTCCTGCGCTCATTTTTACGCTTGTCCACCAGTTTTTTTTGTTTGAGTTTCTTTTGTTCTTTCTCTGATAGTTCTGGAGTTTCTTCCACCTCCCCTCCCTGCAGATCTTTTTCGTCGTCTAGTTCTTTATTCCTTCTTCTCATTGCATCTCCCGCACTCGCTTCACAATAACTTCCACGACCTGTGGAATGGTCAAACGTGAACTATCTAATACCCAAGCACCCTCCACAATCTTGAGGGGGCTGGCTTCCCGTGTTTCATCAAGCAGATCTCTTTCTTTAAGCATAGTTCTCGCGTGCTCCTTCGTCAAAGCAGGGTCTTTTCCTATCAACATCTGGTAGAACCGCTCCACTCTCACTTCTTCCTCCGCAGTGAGGTATATTTTTAAGTGAGCCTCAGGCAGAACAACGTAGGTAATATCTCTCCCTTCCATAACAATGCTGCTTTTCTGGGCAATCTTCCTCTGTTCGGGTACGAGCACCTCTCTCACCCTCGGCATCGCCGCCACTCCCGCTACCGCTTCATTAACTGCTTCCGTACGGATGTCCCAGCTCACATCAACTCCGTCCACCAAAACTGTGCTAATCCTTCCGTCATTCTCCTCTTCAAGGGGAGAGCGTACATCAATCGAAATTTTCTCAACTAGCGCAACCATTTCATCTTCACTCTGCAAGCTCAAGTTATTTCTCATGGCAGTATAAGCTACCGCTCTATACATTGCCCCGGTATCGACATACACAAACCGAAGGGCTTTTGCTAGTTCCCGTGCCACAGTACTTTTTCCCGCTGCCACAGGCCCATCAATCGCAATTTGAAAATAAGTAATCATAGTTCTCCTGAAACACGTTCCACTATTCTATCAACCACTTGAGTTATGGACACCCCCGTGGTGTTCAACATCCATGCCCCCTCTGCCGGTCGTAGGGGGTCGATTTTTCTCCCCATCTCACGAGCATCTCTTGTCTCGACGTCT
>CAYILS010000072.1:0-4922 GCA_964364325.1 uncultured Pseudomonadales bacterium | reverse complement strand
GGGACTATTTTTGACTCTGGTCATAGATTTAGATTCCTAAGATTTTTTTAATACGGCGAGCGGTGCCTCCGGTCAAGAATTTGGCGGCTTTCATGCGGCGTATCTGTGCTTTGCCTTTGTGGGCGCGGCGATGGCGCATATTTTGAGTGCGACGCATGACTTTGCCGGTGGCGGTGACTTTGACACGGCGAGTGAGCGAGCGTTTGCTTCTACGTTTGGTTGTTTTCATATACTTTATTTTTTCTTAGTCGGGTTGATGATGAGGAATAGTTGTTTACCCTGGAGCTTGGCAGTTCCATCGGCTGAGGCTAGTCCTTCAAGTTGAGACATAATCTTTTTGATTAAATCATGTCCAAACTCGACCTTGGTAATTTGGCGACCGGTGAATTTTACCACAATCTTGACTCTGTCGCCACCCTCGAGGATATCTTTAATTCTCTCAAGACGAGTATCCATATCTCCCTGGCCGATGAAGGGAGAGAAGCGGATTTCTTTGATTTCGACTTTGCCACTGCTGGCCTTGCCCTCGCGCTCTTTTTTGGCTTCGAGGTACTTAAACTTTTTAAAATCGATGATTTTGGCGACTGGTGGCTTGGCCATGGGGGCGATCTCTACTAGATCTAGCTGACGATCCTGAGCGATGTTGAGCGCTTCGCTTTTGCTCATCACGCCCACTTGCTTGCCCGTTTCGTCCACGACCCGGAGCTCGGTGGCTTTGATAAATTGGTTGATCGCAATAAATTTCATGAGGTTATTATAGCTTACTTACCACTTCCTGTTTCAATTTCGCTATAGTCTCGTCGAGATTGAGGGTGATTTGCTCGCTTGCCCTATTTTTGAGGGTGATGGTCTTATTTTCGACTTCTTGCTTGCCGATAATAGCCATATAAGGCACCTTAATATTTCTGGCGTTCACCATTTTTTTACCAAGTGTACTGGCGGATTCGTCGATTTCGACCCGGATACCCTCGACGCTGAGCGCTTTGGCCACTGTTTTGACGTACTCGAGTTCGTTCTCAGAGATGGGTAGGAGGGCGACTTGGACCGGTGCGAGCCACAGGGGGAAGGCGCCGGCGTAATGCTCGATCAAGACCATCATGGCGCGCTCGGAGGAGCCGAGAATGGCCCGGTGGATCATGACGGGGCGCTGTTTAGAGCCATCGTCGGCCGTGTACTCGAGTTTAAAGCGCTCAGGCTGGACCATGTCGATCTGGACGGTGGAAAGCTGCCATTCCCGTCCGAGGGCGTCTGTGGCCATCAAATCCATCTTGGGACCGTAAAAGGCGGCCTCACCGGGTCCGTCGTAATACTCGATGTGGTTGCGTTCCATGATGCGCACGGCCCAAGCCTCCAGTTTGTCCCACACTTTGGGGTCACCCAGATATTTTTCTGGGTGTGCGACGTCTCTGGTGGATAAACGGTAGCGATATTTGAAGCCAAAGGTATCCATAATCTGCTTGGTCATGGAGAGCGCCATATCAACCTCGGTATCAACCTGATCTTCGCGGCAGAAAATGTGGGCGTCGTCGGTGCTAAAGCTCCTCACACGGGCAAGACCATTTAACTCACCAGGTTTTTCGTCCCTGTAGAGCATGGCAAAGTCGGAGATACGCAGGGGCAGATCGCGATAGGATCTAGCCTGGGCGGCGTAGATCTGAGTATGTTGAGGACAGTTCATGGGTTTTAAGAAGAATTCTTCTTTGGAGTAGTTGGAGACCACTCTAAACATGTCGTCTTTGTATTTGTCGTAGTGGCCGCTCGTCTTAAAAAGCTCGGCTTTGGCGATCTGGGGGGTGTGGACCTGGGTGTAGCCACCACCGCTCTGGAGTTCTTCGACATAGCCATTGAGTAGTCTCCTGACGAGTGCGCCCTTGGGGGAGTAGAGCGGCATGCCTGAGCCCACCATGTCGGAGAAGCTAAAGAGATCAAGTTCGCGCCCTAGTTTGCGGTGGTCGCGTTTTTTGGATTCTTCTTGAACAAAGAGATACTGGTCGAGTTCTTCTTGGGCAAAGAAGGCGGTGCCGTAAATGCGTGTAAGCATTTTATTGTTCTCATCCCCGCGCCAGTAGGCACCCGCGACTGAGAGGAGCTTGAAGTATTTGATGACTTTGTTGGGCTCTTCGACGTGGCCGCCACGACAGAGATCGGAGTAATCGCCTGATTTGTAGAACGTGAGAGTCTCGCCCTTGCCGCTAAACTCGTCGATTAGCTCGTGCTTGTAGACATTGCCGGGGTACGCTTTTTTGGCATCTGCTGCAGAGAGTTCTGACCTTTCAAATCCTTTCCAGGTGGGAGCGAGTTTGCGCATGACTTTTTCGATCTTGGGTAGATCGGTGTCTGCGATCTTGTCGTCTCCAAAGTCAAAGTCGAAGTAGAAGCCATTGTCGATCGCAGGGCCGATGGTACGGTGGGCTTTGGGGTAGAGCTGCATGACAGCGGCCGCCAAGAGGTGGGCGGCTGAATGACGAAGATGTTCGAGATTTTGATCGCTACTTAGTTGGTTCATAGTTTTTCCTTTTGCTATTGTATCAGGTGTCGCTGTAGACATATCTATCAGTTTGGGGGAGAATTGGCTACCTCTGATTATTACCTTAAGTGAAAATTGTATCACTAAGTAGTTGAGGAGGTGAAAGCTGGTTGAATGGCCGCTGGATGGGAGAGACTATTTGATCCTAAGCCTGAGGAAGGTAGTGCTGCCCGATTAGACCGTTATGCGCGTGACACAATGCACTGTTTATTGATGATGATTGATCCTGATACAGGTTTGCCGGCGAACCGCGTGACTTTATCGAACTCTAATGTAATGACCCCTTCTACGGATACAACTCCAACTGATATGGGATTTGGAATCGGAGTCCTTGTCGCTGGGAAAGATATGGGCGTGATACCTCCCGCCGTTGCACGGGAAAAAGTCGGACACATCTTGTCCACCCTCCAAGTTATGAAGAGAGTGAATGGGCTGTTTTATAATTGGTACGATATAGAATCAGCTGAGATTACAACGACTCACCATTCAGGTGGTAAGGTGGAACCTTTTATATCTTCGGTTGATAATGCTTGGTTAGCTCTGATGCTCATGTTGGCTAGAGAAGCTTTTCCCGAACTCGAGGGTCATGCAGGTAATTTGTTAAGCATGATGGATTTCCCCCAACTATACGATCCAGACGAAAACCTTTTTTGGGGTGGATACTATCCTAATCGAAACACTCATGCAGGGCACTATCCATTATATGGATCAGAAACGAGAATTAATGCGATTGTGGGTATCGCTGAGTTTGGAATAAGTCCGAATGCATATACAGAATTGTATAAGAGAAAAGAAAAATCTAGAAATGTAATTCTGAGTGGTGGCGGGAGTATGTTTGAAGATCTTTTGCCTAGTCTTTTTGTACCAGAAACCGAGTGGAGTCGTGAGTGGGAAGCTAACATTGACTCATATATTCAGCGTCAAGTATCGTATGGTAAAAAGGAAGCATTTGGTTTTTGGGGGTGGTCGCCATGCGATGATCCAGATGGTAATTATACGGAGTATGGTCTGCATGGATTGGGCACTCACAAGGGATACCATCAAGGATATGTGGTTACTCCTCATGCTTCTTTTCTAGCTCTACCATACAAACGGAACCTGTCGCAAGAGAATTTGAGGCGACTTGAGACTACTTTTTCTGATGTATATCGTACGGGACTGGGCTTTGTTGACTCGGTCAACGTTTTGACTGGTCAAGCAGCCACTACTCGATTATCCCTGGACGATGCGATGATCGAGATGTCGATTGCAAAGGCACGAGGACTAGGTGTGGGAAGGTATCTAGAACCACTGTTTGAAGAAAAAATCCGTCCGTTGTTTGAGGAAATGAGTTGTATCTAAAAATTGTGGGCGGGACTGGACGACGGTAGAACCTATTGCAGAGTAAATCATTTCAATTGAAGAGCTCCCCAAATCATTATCCCCGTCGCGATGAAGCGAACAAGATATACTTTTACAGGATGATTCTCTAACAAGTTCGGTTTCCATTTAGCTACTATCACAGCAATTACCATCGATAGTGGTAACGAGATGATGACAGAAGATAAACCGACATTTTTTTCGAATGCTTTATAAGCTGCTAGATCCCCTATTCCTGCTATTATCGCCAATACCGCAACGGACATATATTGTTTTGGATTGATATCAGCGATGTCGGCTTTACATTTAGGATAGAGAAGAATTGTAGATACTATTATGGAGATGATGCTCATCCATAGCATTGCTGTCCAATAGCTTGTTTGTTCTATTGCACGGTTAATAAATATTGATTGGATTGATAATAGCAACATAAATAGTAAGCCAATCAAGATATTTCTTGAAAAAAACGATTTGAGTGAAAATTTTTCGTCCATAGTTGCAAAAAATCCACTAATAATGATGGCTACCATAAGCAATACCGCATCTAGCTGATATCTCTCGCCAAGAAAGAGATAGCTGAGTACCACCGTCATGACTACTCGGATGTTGAAGAGCGGGGAAATAACAGAGACATCGAGCACTCTGACAGCTGCGAGACCTGCTACATTTCCGATTGATAATGCGATAGCTGCTAGGCTAATGAATAACCAAGATTGGGGTATTCTCCCACCATAAGTGTACGAGATAATGGCCATCATTATTCCGCTAAAAAGTGTTAAGAGAAATGAGAAAAGATAGGTATTGTGAATCTGATATTTACCAATTAGCTTGGCTGATATGACGTATAGCCCGTAGCTAATTGACGCGGTCCAGGCGAAAAAAAGAGCATTCATAGGAAAATTATATCAAATTTGATCTATTAAAGTGGGCGGTATAGGGATCGAACCTATTACCTTTACAATGTCAATGTAACGCTCTACCAAGTGAGCTAACCGCCCGATTACTGATGTATTTTAGCAAGAAACAGAGAAAATGT
>CAYILS010000071.1:0-4924 GCA_964364325.1 uncultured Pseudomonadales bacterium | reverse complement strand
GCTGGCACAAAAAGCGCAACATGGCTGTCGAAGAAGCTGAAAAACTAGCTCGTTACCAGGCAGAGCGCGAAGCCGAAAATAAATAATACTTCGTCATCCTGAGCCTGCCTGCGCAGGCAGGCGAAGTCGAAGGATCTAAATGCCAAAGTCTAAGTCGGAAGCAAAAGTGTTTCAGCAAACAAGACAGCCGATCGTTGCGATCCTCGGTCACGTCGATCACGGCAAGACCACACTGCTCGACTACATTCGTACCACCAAGGTGGCCGATCGCGAGGCTGGTGGTATTACCCAGTCAATCGGCGCCTACCAGGCAGAATTCAAAGGTAAAAAACTAACCTTTATCGATACCCCAGGCCATGCTGCTTTTTCCAAGATGCGCGGAAGGGGCGCCAGTATCGCCGATATTGTGGTGCTCGTGGTTGCAGCGGACGATAGTGTGAAACCTCAGACCATCGAGTCAATTAAACATATTAAGGCCGCTGAGGTTCCCTACGTTGTGGCCATCAACAAAATCGACAAACCAGAGGCCAATGTCGAAGTAGTCAAAGCCGAGCTCACCCAGCACGAAGTCTTTGTCGAAGGCTATGGTGGCAACACTCCCTTTGTCCTGATCTCAGGCAAAACCGGGGAAGGTGTCGATACCTTACTCGAAACCATTTTGCTCTTAGCCGAACTCGAAGAACTCCCCTACACTCCAGCCGATTCCCTGGCGGCTCCAGTCATCGAAGCCAAGGTCGATCCCAAAAAAGGAGCACTTGTCTCGGTCATTATCAAATCTGGTACCTTGCACCTGGGAGATCTGGTCCACACACCCTCAGCTACCGCCAAAGTCCGCGCACTCTTCGATGATAAGAGTAGTATGATTCCCACCGCCACCCCAGGTATGCCCGTCCAAATTCTCGGCTTTCAAACACTCCCAGCTGTAGGCGAGACCATAGTTCCAGGCGCCTTGAGTTCCGAACTTCCAAATAGCCTGCCTGCGCAGGCAGGCTCGGAACTTTCTGTTCCCTTGCCCCCAATCGACGCCCTCGCCAAACGGCTCAACTTGATCGTCAAGGCCGACACCTCGGGTTCACTCGAAGCCATCACCGGGAGTTTCACCACTGATGTGAACATAATTACCTCTGGTACTGGTGACATCTCCGAGAGCGACGTACTTATGGCAGGCGCCACCGGGTCGATCATCCTGGGCTTCAACGTCAAGTTGAGCTCGAGTGTCGAAAAGTTAGCCGAGGCCGAAAACGTCATCATTAAAAATCACAAAATCATCTACGAAATACTCGAGTACGTCGAGAAAAAAGTGCTCAAACTCATGGAGCCATCGATCGACGAAGATGAGCTGGGTACTGCCACCGTCCTCAAGGTTTTTGATATCAATGGCGATCATATTGCGGGTTCATCTATCACAACAGGCAAATTCGAAGTAGGGGATACGACTCACTTGGTCAGAGGTGATGTAGTCAAAAACGCCAAAGTCAGGAGCATACGGATAGGCAAAGACGAGGTTAAAGTAGTCGAGGCCGGCAAGGAGTGCGGGATCTTTTTCTCACCCAACCTTGACGTACAGCCAAAAGACGCTATAATAGCCTATAAGAAAAAGGTAGACGACATATGAACGACCAACTACAAGAATTAAAGACAAAGCTAGGGACTGCACAATCAGTCCTTTTAACTATCCCCACTAATCCTTCGCAGGACGTGGTCGCTTCGGCTCTCGCCATGTATCTCTCCCTCAAGCAAAGCGGCAAAGCCGTCTCCGTAGTCGCCTCGAGTTCTCCTGTCGTGCGTGATTCTCACCTGGTCGGACTAGATAAGATCACGACCGATGTGGGTGGCGCCAATCTCGTCATTACCCTCGACGTGCCGGAGAATTATGTGGACAAAGTGACCAGCAACACCGAAGGTGGCCACCTCAACTTGATCATCAATCCCGCCAAAGGTGTGCCTCCGCTCACTCAAGAAAATGTCAAGTTTGGCTATTCTGGTGCCGCCGCCGATCTCGTGATCGTCCTGGGCGCGGCCGACCTCAAAGATGTCGGTGCACTAGCCGAAAAAGAAAACGAGCTCTTTGCCAAAGAACGCCTCACCAATATCTCCAACCAGGTAGGATCTTTTGGCGCCATTAATATCACCGACCCTAGCTCTAGCAATTCCGAGCTGGTCACAGCCCTCCTCAAAGAGCTCGCACTCCCCATGGATATCGATATCGCCAACAATCTAATGCAGGGTATCGAAGATGCCACGGGTGGCCTCTCCAGTCCCAATATGACCGCCGACACCTTCGAAGCGCTCGCCATCCTCTACCGCTCCGGTGCCCGTCGCCAGACTCCCACCATTCCCGTCACCCAGGCCAAAATCATCGCCGACATGCCCATCGTTGATCACGGTGCCCCTGTTGCTCCCACCACCACTCCAACTGCTGCCCCCACCGAAGACTGGACCAAACCTAAAATTTTTAAAGGAAGTTCTACAAACTAATTCTATATGCACCCAAGCCTAGAGAATCTTTCACCCAAGGTTTCTAAAGCCATCCAAGACATTGATCAGTTAGAGTTTCCAGTTACCATGGAAAGAATTTTGACCGAAGCCAAGTTGCAGTTGAGTGTACTAGAACACCTCGCACCAAGGTCTGAAATTTTTCAATTCGTGGTAGAGGCTGTGTCGCCATTGGGATATATCCTAAACGGAGAAAATAAATTCGATCTCCCTCCTCTTCCAAAAGAAAATAGGCTAGATATTCCAACTCCTTCGCAACCACCTACACAGCTCCCTCGTTCGTCTGGACAGAAAGTCGAAAAGAAAGGCCGCAGGCACCAAACCGACAGTAATGCGGATAGATTTGGCGATCATGGGGGAGCCGACAATAACGACTAAAGGATTGCAGATTATTCTCTGATCAGGTACAATAACTCCCATGCTAAAGACCGACAACAAAACCTCTATTATTAAAAAATTTGCAACTACGAAAGGAGACACTGGTTCTCCCGAGGTACAGATTGCCCTCTTGACTGAGCGCATCAAGGAGCTCACTGAGCACTTGAAGCTTCACAAAAAGGACAATCACTCTCGCCGTGGACTCCTGAAAATGGTGTCCAAACGTCGCCGTCTTCTCAACTACCTTCGCGGTAGTGTCGAGGATCGCTACCAGACAGTCATCAAGAGTCTCGGCCTCTCGAAGTAACCGGTTACAATCTCATGAGAAAAATTACAAAAGTGTCCGTGAACGTTGGTGGTAGGGATTTAATCATGGAGTACGGCAAGTTCTCTGAACAAGCCAATGCCGCCATCCTCATTACCTACGGTGAGACAGTCGTCCACGTCACTACCGTGATGGGCAAGAACGACACCACCTTGAGTTATTTCCCCCTATCCGTTGATTTCGCCGAAAAGCTCTACGCTGGTGGCAAGATCAAAGGATCTCGTTGGGTCAAACGCGACGGTAGACCGTCGGATGAAGCAGTCCTTAAAGGCCGTATCATTGATCGCTCAATCCGACCGCTATTCCCATCCACTGTTAAGCGCGATGTCCAAGTAATCGCCACCGTCCTCTCCGCTGATGGCGAGAACGACGCCGATATGCCAGGACTCGTTGCTACTTCAGCCTCCCTCACTGTCTCCGATATCCCCTGGGAAGGTCCCATTGCTGGCGTCCGCGTTGGTATGATCGATGGTGCTTATGTCGCCAACCCTACCTATGAAGATCGCAAAAAATCCAAGCTAGACTTGGTCGTTACTGGTTCCGCTGAAGCGATCGTCATGGTCGAAGCTGGAGCTAACGAAGTCACTGAAGAAGAGACACTCGGTGCCATGCAATTTGCTCACGACGAAATCAAAAAAATCGTCGCTGTCATCAATGATCTGCAAAAACAGATCGGCAAAGTCAAGCAAGAATTTGCTGCAGTAGTAACTATCCCAGCTGAACTCCGCGAAGAAGTCGCCGGCAAAATCCGCTCTGACCTCGCTGCTAAGCTCGGCGTACCTGGATCTGAAGATGGACTCATCGAAGGATTCTTGGCTCCTCTAAAAGTTGAGTACGCTGAGAAGCTCGATGGCAAACAGCTTTATGAGATCATCCACGATGTACTTGGAGAAGAAACTCGTAAAACCACGATCGAAAAAGAACTTCGTATCGATGGTCGAAAACTTACTCAGCTCCGTGAACTCGAAGCCGAAGTAGACATTCTACCTCGCCCACACGGTTCCGCTATGTTTAGACGTGGTCAGACTCAAGTGCTCTCTATCGCCACCTTGGGAGCTCCTTCCCTCGGCCAGATCTTAGAGACCATGGAATCCGAAACTGTTAAACACTACATTCATCACTACACCATGCCGCCTTACGCTTCCGGTGAAACTGGTCGCTTTGGTGCTCCAGGTCGTCGCGAAATCGGCCACGGCGCATTAGCCGAGCGCGCTATTATGCCCATGCTCCCTGCCGAGATCGACTTCCCCTACACCATCCAGGTAGTATCCGAAGTCATGAGTAGTAATGGTAGTACTTCACAGGCATCGGTCTGTGGATCCACTATGGCACTTATGGCCGCTGGTGTACCTCTCAAGAAACCAGTCGCAGGTATCGCCATGGGTCTCATGTTCGACGGCAAGAAAGCCGTCGTTTTGACCGATATTGCTGGAATCGAAGATCACGTCGGTGACATGGACTTCAAGGTCGCCGGTACCAAAGATGGTATCACCGCTCTCCAAATGGATATCAAAGTGAAGGGTATTTCCTTTGAAGTCTTAGAAAAAGCCTTGGCTCAAGCCAAAGTCGCACGTCTTGAGATCATGGAAGTCATGCTCAAAGCTATTCCAGAGCCTCGTAAGACTTTGTCCAAATACGCTCCCAAGATTGTCCAGTTCGAGATCCCCACTGACAAAATCGGCGAGGTCATCGGTCCAGGCGGCAAGAACATCAAACTCATCATGT
>CAYILS010000070.1:3790-4927 GCA_964364325.1 uncultured Pseudomonadales bacterium | reverse complement strand
GCCGAAGATCTCCCCCAAGCCAGTTTCGCCGGCCAGCAAGAAACGTATCTCAACGTGCGCGGTGACGCCTCGGTCATTGTCCATATCCGCAAAGCTTGGGCCAGTCTATTCGAGCCCCGCGCCATCTACTACCGTGTCCAGCAAAAGTTTGATCACTTCAAGGTAGCGCTTGCCGTACCCGTCCAGCGCATGGTCCAGTCCGATGTCTCTGGCATCATGTTCTCGATCAACCCCGTCACCAATGACAAATCCAAGATCGTCATCGAAGCGATCTGGGGGCTGGGAGAAAACATTGTCCAAGGGACAGTGACTCCCGACCACTACGAAGTCGACAAAACCGAGCTCAAACTGCTCGAACACAAAACCGTGCATCAGGACATCGAAATGGTCAGAAGTGGTGAGGGCAATACTCAGCGCAAAGTCCCCAAGTCCCGTCAGGATAAACGCAAGTTGAGCGACAAACAGGCCGAAGAGGTCGCGAGGCTCGGCAAAAAACTCCAACAACACTACTTCTTCCCCCAAGACTCCGAGTGGGCCATCGAAGACGGCAAACTCTACGTGGTCCAAACCAGGCCCATCACCACGGTCGATGCTACAACCAGCGTGAACGAAGAAACCAAGTCGGCTGCCAAGCCGATATCCGGCAAACTGATCCTCGAGGGTCAGCCCGCTAGCCCAGGTGTGGTAACCGGTATTGTCAACATTCTCAAGTCCGCCAAAGAAATCAACAAAATTAAAAGAGGGGATATCCTCGTCACCGACATGACTACCCCCGACTTTGTTCCGGCCATGAAGCGCGCGGTCGCCATCGTCACCAACAAAGGCGGGCAAACCAGCCACGCAGCTATTGTCAGCCGCGAGCTTGGTGTCCCTTGTGTCGTAGGTACCAAGACTGCCACCTCTACCCTCAAGCAGGGTAGAGTCATCACGGTCGACGGAGCCGCCGGCAGGGTGTACGAATCCAATCTCAAAGCCAGTTCCGTCAACTTTGCCCCGACAGAGCCTACCTATCACGCTCCCGCTCACATCCTCAAGACAGCCACCAAAGTCTATGTCAATCTAGGAGAACCCGAGCTAGCCGAAGAGATCGCCAAGCGCAATGTCGATGGAGTCGGACTGCTGCGCGCCGAGTTCATG
>CAYILS010000070.1:0-3780 GCA_964364325.1 uncultured Pseudomonadales bacterium | reverse complement strand
TCATGATGGCCGGAATCGGTATCCACCCAAAAAAATTGATTCACGAAAAAAAGAGTCAGGTATTTGTTGATGCTCTAGCTGAGGGAATCGGCAAAATCTGCAAAGCTTTTGGTGAGCGCCCCGTGGTATACCGCGCTTCCGACTTTAAAACCAACGAGTACTCGCATCTCAAAGGCGGCGAGAAGTACGAGCCAAGTGAACCCAACCCTATGCTTGGCTATCGCGGTGCCTACCGCTACATCCACGACCCCGATGTCTTTGATCTCGAACTCGAAGCTATCAAAAAAGTTCGCAATGTCATGGGGTACAAAAATCTCAACCTCATGATTCCTTTTGTGAGAAATGTGAACGAACTCAAAGAAGTCAAAAAAATTGTTGTCGCCTCCGGCCTCTCGCGCACCGCTACGTTCAACCTCTGGATGATGGTCGAGATCCCGGTCAACGTCATCTTGCTCGACTCCTTTATCGACGTAGGTATCGACGGCATCTCGGTCGGCACCAACGACCTAACCATGTTGATGCTCGGCACCGATCGAGACACCGAGACCGTCGCTGCCGATTACGACGAGCGTAACCCCGCAGTTCTCTGGGCACTCGAGCACATCATCAAAACCGCTCACAAACGTGGTATTACGGTCTCGGTCTGCGGCCAAGCACCTAGCTCTCACCCTGACGTGGCCGAGTTCTTGTGTCGCAACGGTGTCACCAGTGTTTCCGTCACCCCCGACGTCATCGACAAAACCCGCCAGGTCTTTTACGATACCGAATTAAAGTTAGTAAAGAAAAATCGTTAATGTTTGATTATTGATTATTAATCGCATATGCCAAAAATAGCTCGCATTATTGCCAGAGAAATCTTAGATTCTCGCGCTACCCCCACCGTCGAGGTCTCTGTCCTTACCGACACCGGCAGCTTTGGTACCGCCTCAGTTCCCTCCGGTGTCTCAACCGGCAAAAACGAAGACGTTGAACTCCGCGACGGTGACATGAACCGCTTCCACGGTCGGGGAGTCCTCAAAGCCGTCAGTAATGTCCAAACTGTTATTGCTCCCAAGTTGCAGGGATTTGAAGTGTCAGAGCAGGAGAAAATTGATGCAGCCATGCTCGACCTCGACGGCACCAACAACGAAAGCAAGTTAGGGGCCAACGCTATCCTGGCCGTCTCCATCGCCTGTCTCAAAACTGCGGCCAGCTCGTACAAGCTGCCACTCTTTAAGTACATCGGTGCCAGGTATCGCCCGGGAGCACTGCTGCACCTACCAGGACCTATTTTTAACTTAATCAATGGTGGTAAGCACGGCGCGGGCAACCTCGATTTCCAGGAGTTTCACGTCATCCCTAGTACCAGGCTCAGCTATAGCGAGGCACTCCGCGCTGGCACGGAAACCTGGGAAAACCTCAAGCAAGAACTAATTCATCGCAACGCCATACATAGCGTGGGAGACGAGGGTGGTTTTGCCCCCAATCTCTTCACCAATGCCGATGCGCTCGAGCTCATGTCGCTCGTCATCAAAAACTCTACCTACCGATTGGGTCAAGATCTCTTCCTCGGTCTCGACGTAGCTGCCGATGAGTTTTACAAAGACGGTAAATACAGTATCAAAGATTCTCCTCGCGCACTCTCGGGAGCCGAGCTGAGCGAGCTCTATGCCAGCCTAGCCAAAGACTACGGTCTACTCGGTATCGAAGATCCACTTGAAGGAGAGGATTGGTCAGGTTGGGCCAACCTCCGCCACAAATTGCCGGCCAGCATCATGGTGATCGGTGATGATTTGGTCACCACCAACGCCAAGCGACTGCAAAAGGCTATCGATAAAGGTAGTTGCAACGCCGTGATCGTCAAACCCAATCAGGTCGGGACCGTCACCGAAACCATTGAACTAATGACATTAGCCCAAAAAAACAATATCACCCAAATTGCTTCGCATCGCTCGGGAGAAACGAACGATACCTTTATCGCCGACTTTGCGGTGGGTATGGGTGCCCAGTACGCCAAATTTGGTGCGCCCGACCGGGGTGAGCGGGTAGCCAAATATAATCGTCTCCTCGAAATCGAATCCTACTTAGGACTTGCCAATGTGGCGAATAAAGTCTAGTTGAGCTAAGATAGGTCCATGCAAAAGTCCCGCGCAGTTTTGATTATTCTTGACGGCTGGGGCATTGGTCCCGACTATCCCGGTAACGCGATCAAGCTAGCCCACACCCCCACTATCGACATGCTCACCAACACGTTTCCGCATACCGAGTTAGTCGCCTCGGGCGAGTCAGTCGGGTTACCCAGGGGCGAAGACGGTAACACCGAAACCGGCCACCTCAATCTAGGCGCCGGCCGCATTGTCTACCAAGATTTGCCCCGCATCAACATGGCGATCGCCTCAGGTACTTTTCTACAAAACAAAGCGTTTCTCAAAGCCGTCGAGCACGTCAAAAAAAATAATTCCAACTTCCATTTGCTCGGCCTCATCGGTCAGGGTGGGGTACATTCGAGCAACGAACACCTCTATGCACTGCTTAGGTTGTGCAAAGAGCAAAAACTAGAGCGGGTCTATCTCCATTTGATCACCGACGGCCGTGATTCCGGACCCACCTCCTCACCCATGTATATAGAGCAAGTCCAAAAAGAACTTGTCGAGATCGGGGTTGGGCGTATTGCCACCATCATAGGGCGTTACTACGCCATGGACCGTGACCACCGCTGGGAGCGCATCAATGTCGCCTACGAAGCCTTGATCAACGGCACCGGCGAGCAGGTAACCGACATTCTCGCCAGTATCGCTACTCGCCATAGCCAGAACGAAAATGATGAATTTATCAAGCCAATACTGCCCACAGTAAATGGCCAGACAGCGCCTCGCATTGCTTCCAACGACGCTGTTATTTTCTTTAACTATCGCATCGATCGCCCGCGTGAACTCACCCGAGCCATCACCATGTCAGACGAAGATTTTGTCACCCACACCGAGTCCTTTGATCCCTACGGTGTCAAATATCACAAGTCACACTTGGCAGAGTCGACACCTGTAGCCAAGATCTTTGCCAGGCCAACAAGACCAACCAACCTTTGCTTTGTCTCGATGACCGAATACGAGAAAAATCTTCCGGTTGAGGTGGCCTTCCCTCCCGAGTTTGTCGAGATGCCACTCTCCCGGGTGATCGCCCTCGCGGGTCGGCGCCAGCTCAAGCTGGCTGAAAGCGAAAAAGAGCGCTTTGTGACCTACTACTTCAACGGCCAGCGTGAGCTACCCTTCCCCGGAGAGGATATAGGTATCACTCCTTCCCCCAAGGTCGCGACCTACGATCTCGAACCGGAAATGTCTGGGGTGATGCAAACTGACAAATTAATCAAGGCCATCGACTCCGAGCTCTATGATCTGATCGTCATCAACTACCCCAACCCCGACATGGTCGCCCATACCGGCAATCTCGAGGCCTCTGTTAAAGCGTGTACGTTTGTCGATACCTGTATCCGCCGGGTTTACGACAAGGTCATGCAAAAAGAAGGGGTCAGTATGTTTATCACCGCTGACCATGGCAACGTCGAAGAGCTCATTAGTCTCGAAAATGGCGGAGTCGATACCGAGCACTCCGGTTTCCCTGTGCCGCTCCTCGTTGTCGGTCGCGAGTTTCTCAATCGTGGCAAGTCGCTGCCTCGGGGCATCCTGGCCGACGTCGCTCCCACTATTCTCAAAACCCTTGGATTAAACAAGCCCAGCTCTATGTCCGGTCGTAGCCTACTTTGAAATGACCAGCACCAGCCAGAGTGTACAGAAGAGACGGAAG
>CAYILS010000069.1:0-4948 GCA_964364325.1 uncultured Pseudomonadales bacterium | reverse complement strand
GCGCTCGTGTGGGGCAGTACCCTTTGGTCGTGGCTCTATCCAGTTTAGAGATTGTTGCGTAAGTTGATCGAAGTGGCAAAGAGGAGGGCTGGGTTTTGGATACTGGTTTGGGTTTGACTGTCTTGTAAGTCAAAAGAAAACTCCACAAAATGCGGCTCGATATCATCGGGGTTACAGGTCAAGTTGAAGTTAGAGACGGTGAGATTCTCCGGTATCAAGTAGTAGGCAGAGTTGGAGGCAATGCGCGATGACTCCAGGAAAATCTGGGTTTCACCCCCGTCGACGTTGATGAGCGAGACAGTCTCTCCATCTGAGTCGCACGACGTGATAGTTTTGGCTCCTCGCACCATGTTTTGGATTTGTCCCATAGCGTAGTTGCCGGCCTGTTTGACTTTGGTGACGGTGCGAATGCGGTTGCTGCTAACGAGGCTCATGAGCATGGTACTAGAAATGGCCAGCATGAGCAGGCTGAGGAGGCCGATGACGACGATGAGCTCAATGAGGGAAAAACCCTTGTTTAATGCCATGAGGTAAGCTCCATTTCGATGGTGGCACTGCGCTCTATTGCTTCCTCCCAAGACACGGTAATGGTGACGTGGAGTGCTTCTGGTGCCTGGCTAAGGGTAATTTCGCGCTGGTAGCGAGTACCGGCAATAAAGTCACCGTCCTGACAGGCGCCTGATTCGATCAAGGTAAAGTCAGCGGGAAAAGTGTTGAGACAGTAGGCGTCGGGATTGCTCGCATACATGGTCGCCCAGCCCAGGTTGTTGCGCTCTGTTCTGATCCAGTCGGCAGCTTGACTACCGTATTTCGTGGCCTCGGCTAGTCCACGGGCATACGAATTTTGCTTCTGTGATTGATTGGTGAGAGAAACGGCAGCGATAATGGCGACGCTGATGAGTGCAGTAGCGATAACGATTTCGATGATGGAGGTACCACGACGCACTTGCATACTACTACTGTATACCAAGGTATTCGATGGTACCAGAGCTGGTTACTTTGACCTGGTATACCAGCTGTGCGGTACTGGTGAAGGAGAGTGTCGTCTCGCTACTGGGAGAGCCCAAATCGATCCCGAGCGAAAGCGGCTTGAACATGAGCGAGGAGGGAGCAGCAAAGGTGATATCTGGTACAGAGGTGATAATATCCGCGCCCTGCTCGTTCTCGCAGACAGCGTGGGCGGTGATGGTGTTGGGGACCGTGAGGTTGACCTCTTGTCCGATAAACTTGCCGTCGCAGTCTTTTTTGCCGATACTGGCGAGCGTTTGATTGCTTTGCAAAGTGGAGATAATAAGCTCGACTGCACTTTGGCCGGCTTGCCGCTCTCGTGCCTGACCATAAGCCGAGGCCCCCATGGTGATGAGAATACCTATGACGGTGATGGCGATCATCAGTTCGATGAGGGTAAAACCATGTTTCATAGTTTGGTTATGGTTGAGTTACACAGTAGTCGGGAGTGGCGGTGGTCTCAAGGGTGGCGCACAGTTCGTAGGTGGTGCTGTTGGCGCCTGGCTCGTAGGTATATGGATTGGTGGTATCGCTAGGTACGACACTGATATAGCCGGCCTGCAAGGTACTCTGCCAGCCGGAAGCGCTAGGGTAGACACTGTTTTCGGAGCGGTAGGTCTCTAAGGCCTGACGGATTTGTTCAAGGTCGGTTTTACGCTTAGAGTCGCGTGAGAGCCTAACTGCTCGTTGATAGCTGACTGCGCCAACGGTGATGAGAATGCCGATGATGGCGATGACGACGAGGAGTTCGATGAGGGTGAAGCCACGAGAGATTCTAGATTTTAGGAGAGAGATGTTGGGTTGTACTATCATAGGTTTATTGCTTGTTGATGGCACAGTAATACGTACCGCTAGACGACCAAGTACAGAGGTCATTGCTAGAGTTGCCGGTGCCTGTTTCTAGTGTAGCACAGACACAATACGTAGAGGCAGTGACATCCCAGGACAGAACGTAAGTACTACTGTTCTTGGGGTCGACCGGTGCTTCCCCGCCCTCAAACGCTGCCCCTTGATCAATGTTTGGGTAGCTACCTAGTTCGGCATAGTATTGCTCAAAAGCTGACTGAACGTTACCGATGATTTCTCTCCTAGCAGCATCGCGAGCCTGTTTTTGGGCGGTGATGAGATTGGCAACTCCGATACTCGTAATAACCGCGATAATGGCAATGACGACGAGGAGTTCAATCAGGGTAAAGCCACGAGAGATTCTAGATTTTAGGAGAGAGATGCTAGGTTGTATTATCATAGGTTTATTGAGCGCATACTACGTAATTGGTAGATGGTTGTGCGTCCGAGTAATCTCCATAAATGCCAGCACATCGAGCTTGTGAGTCAACGATGTCAGAGTCGGAGAGATTTTCTAGATTGGCAACGAGGAGGAATTGGTCATCATTACCTGAATAGTAGCTATATGTGACCGAAGTAGTGGTACTGTTTGAGGGATCAGTGGGAAGTGAGGCAATATAGGTGCTAGCTCCTGAAATAAAAGGATTACCCCAAGCACAGGCAACTAGGTCACAACCGATAATTTGGTAATTTGAGTCACTGGCGGGGAATTGCTTGAGGTCGTTGTAGTAAAGACGGAGGGACTGTTCGATTGACCTCAGATCAGATTTGCGGCGGACATCTCTAGCACGTGACCTGGCACCCTGGAGATTGGTAGAGACGAGAGCAGTCAGGATACCGATGATGGTAATGACGATCAAGAGCTCGATGAGGGTGAAGCCCTTTTTGAATATCATAGTTGGTTGCTACTTTTAATTTGGTAGTTGCAGGTTAATTCGGCAGCGCCGCATGTTTGTGTAATCGTAAAGTCGATTGCAGCGTCATTGCTATTTTCTAGTCTAGCATAGAGGGTATAACTAGTACCATTGGAGGTGTAGTAGTAGTTGGCAGCGGTTTCGTCGCTCGGGAGTGTGGCAGCATAAATTGTCCCATTATCGTCAACAAATGCGTTGCCCCAGGTACAGTTAGCGGTGCCACAAACTATTTCTCCATCCAAGTCAGAGATAGGATAGGAGTGGTGATCATTGACATATGCTTCGAGACTTTTGGCGATGGTTTGGAGATCTGACTTGCGGCTGATATCCCTGGCTTTGATGCGAGTAGACTGGAAGTTGGCGAGGCCAAGGGTGGATAAAATGGCCAAGATTGCCATGGCGATAAGTAGTTCGATGAGGGTGAAGCCTGATTTTGCGTTTATCGACATTAGCCTTAGTATGGCGAGTTTGACGAATGACGTCAAGTTTGCTTTGATAGAGGTATGCGAAATACTGTATTGCAAGGTCAAATAGGTTTGATTCTCCTCGTGATTATGGGAGTGGTCGTGGCACTGGTGATGTCGGTAGCCTCGCGGAGTCTGTCGGATACAGTGCTGTCTCGCCAAGAGCGGGAGAGTAGCGCGGCATTTTCGGTGGCCGAAACCGGTATTGAAAATGCGATGAATGCGCTGCGGCAAGGACAAATCCCCGGCGTGACTGACTTTACGGATTCAAGTGGGCTCGTCACTGGCCAGTACGGGGTCGAGCCTACCTCTCAATTTGCGCTCTTCATCAAGGAGGGTGAGACAGCCCAATTGGATCTAGCGGGTTTGGTTGGTGACGTGACGATAGCTTGGACTAGAATCGCGGATAGTAGCGAGAATAGAGCCTGTACCAGTGAAGGGAGCGGCAATGCCCCCGCAGCAATCGAACTGATGTCGCTCCAAGAAGCTGACTCGACGGCCGCTTTTGCCTACTACAATCCTTATAACTGTGCCAACGTAGCGAGTAATGGCTTTGCCAATAGTGATGACGGGGACGACCCCTATCGCTCAGAGATTGTGTACGATGTGCCGCCTGGCACGACGGCCTTGCGAATTAAACCGCTTTACTCTGGGGCTACGATCTCGGCTACGGCCGCAGGACTGAGTAATCAGCTATATCTGATTCAATCTAAAGCCAGTGGAGGAGATGCCAGAAAAGAGATTGAAGTGCGCCGAGGCATTGATGCCCCCCCTTCAATATTTGATTATGCCATTTTTTCGGCTGGAACCGTAGTAAAATGAGATTATACAATTAAGGAGCACACTGCCCATGACTGCTTATTTTGGACTCGATATTGGCTCTTCTAGCATAAAAGTAACTCAATCCACCCCGATGGGTACGAAGGCGTACTCACTCGATGCGATTGGACTCGCGATGAATCCGGCTGGATCGGTCGATTTTACTAATGGTGAAGTGACGGCCAAGCTGGGACCAGTGATTAAACAACTGCTGAGTGAAGCCAAAATCCGCGAAAAAAGAGTGGTGGTCTCTGTTGCGGAAGCGCGGGTGTATAGCCGTATCCTCTCGATGCCCGTGATGTCTGAGGCGGAGCTATCTTCAGCGATCAAATGGGAAGCGGAACAATTTGTCCCGATTCCAGTTGCGGAAGTGGAGCTGGATTTCTCAATTGTAGCCCAGCCGACTGCGGGATCAGCTGATAAAAAAATGCTGGTCTATCTCGTGGCTGCTCCAAAGAAATATTTGCAAGGTCTCGTGGACTTTTTGGTTTCGATCGGACTAGAACCTATTGCCGTAGAGAGTGAGATGGTGGCTGTATCAAGAGCCCTGACCTTTGGGTCGACGGCTGCTACCAGCCTGATTGTGCATATTGGAGCAATGTCGAGCGTGCTGGCAATAGTTGACGGAGCGGCACTATCATTCTCCTATGTGACGGAGTCTGGCGGAGTGGCACTCACTCGAGCCCTGTCGCAATCTCTCGCTCTCCCCCTCCCCCAAGCGGAAGAGTATAAGCGTACCTATGGGCTAGATCCCGCTCAGCTCGAGGGTAAAGTGAGAACGGGACTGTTGATCATCCTAGACTCTATCGTGAGTGAGATGCGCAAAGCTATGGAGTTCCACTTGTCGAGTCGCAAAACGAAGGTGACGAGAATAGTGCTTTCGGGAGGTGGTGCCTA
>CAYILS010000068.1:0-5042 GCA_964364325.1 uncultured Pseudomonadales bacterium | reverse complement strand
CCTATTCCAGGCAATTTCTCAAAACTATTAGTTAGATCTTCTACGACCTTAGGTAATTTCATATAAAGAGGTCACGTCCAACAAAAGGTTGACGGATGAAATTTTGTCGACATTACAGGCGTGTAAGCAGCATGTACCGGAGATCAAAATTTGCGTCCGACAGTTTTTGAAGGTGAAAATCGCTCTAGTCGAATGACCACCACAAACTCTGTTATAGTTAATGTAATGCTCAAACGTGAAACATTCAAAGTCGCTATTTTTGGTCTCGGCCGTGTCGGTGTCACCACCGCCTACGCCCTCCTCCTGCGTGGCCTCGCTACAGAGCTAGTGTTATTTTCCCGTGAGCTAGAGAAGGCAGAGGGCGAAAAAGCCGATCTCGAACACGGCACTCCCTTCTATCCCCACACCACCATTACCGCCACTAACAGGTTTGAAGATTTAGTCGGCACCGATCTCGTCATTTTTACCGCTGGTAGTGCCCAAAAGCCAGGTCAAACCAGGCTTGATCTCACTAAAACCAACTGCGCTATCGTCGAGCAGGTCATCCCCAAAATCGTCAAGCACGCCCCCCAGACGCTTATTCTCATGGTCGCCAACCCCCTCGACATCATGACGCTCAAGGCCACTCAGGTCGCTGGACTCACTCCCGGTCGTGTATTTGGCTCCGGTACACTCCTAGACACTTCTCGCTTCCGTCTCCATTTGAGCAAAGCCATTAAAATCAGCTCCAAGAGTATCCACACCTACATCCTGGGGGAACACGGCGACTCCTCCTTTGGCGCAGTCTCTACCGCCAGCATCGGCGGCAAACCACTGCTCTCATTCCCCGAAATGTCACCCGACCATATCAAGTGGGCCATGGAAGAAACCAGAAAGGACGCGTACAAAATCATTAGCGGCAAAGGTGCTACCTACTACGGCATTGCCAGTGCCCTCACCCACATCGTCGAAACGATTATGCGGGATGGGCAAAAAGTCGTCCCTCTTTCCTCAGTTTTAACCGGCGAATACGGCCTCAAAGACATCTCCCTCTCTCTGCCTTGTATCTTGGGTAGAAACGGCATCGAGCGCGTCATCGACCTCCCCTTGTCTATGGAAGAAACCGCCGCTCTTCATGCCTCAGCTACTACCCTCAAGTCCCACCTCGACGAAATGTAAGCTCGGTGAAATCAATAAAGTAGAGAGAAGTAATCTTGTCGATTGTTCCAAAAGAAAAAATTGCGTAAGGAAAGGGCTAGGCCGAGAACTAGGAGAATTTTGCACCAGCAAAATATGTCCGATTTTCGACTTGGAATAACGACAAGATTACCTCAATTTTTGTTGATTTCCCCAAGCGCCAACAACCCCTTCTTCGCCCCCACATGATGCAGTATCGACGTCGCGTTCTTGATCCCCCACTCGACCGCCTGCTCGTACGTCTTGCCATACATCACTCCCGACACCATCCCACTCGCAAAGGCATCGCCCGCTCCGGTCGTATCCACGACTTTTTTAACTTTCACACCTTCATAAAAACTCACTTTCCCATTAATGCTTACCTTGCCCCCATTGCCCCCATCGGTGATCACCGTTACGTGAGCCCCAGGTAGTGCTTGCATGCTTTTCCACAGCGCTTCGTCACGATAATCGATCCCCCACAACTCCTTCGCTTCATCCCGGTTCACAAACAATATCTCGACGCTAGAAAGAAGTGGTAGCAACGTGGCCTGATGATGAATCTCTTTTAGGCCTGGGTTAAGCGATACTCTTACTCCTTTGTTTTTAGCCCAGCTCAGCAGAGTTTTGAGTAAATCTAAGTTACCTCCCAGACTGGAGATATGCATCCACCTTGTCTCCAAATCATCTAACGGTAAATCTGTTTTGGTCAGCATCGCTGATGCTCCTCGGTGGACCATAATACTGCGTCCTCCATCTTCGGCAATCAATACCACTGACACAGCCGTCGTCTCACCTTGCTCTTGAACCAAAAACCTCGTATCCACTTGTGCTTCCTCCAAGTCCCGGTGGATGAGTAGCGATTGTGGATCATTGCCCATCTCGGCTACCACTGCCGATCTAAGGTCTTTCTTCGCAAATGAAACGGCAGTATTTGTGGCGCCTCCCCCAGACACCATCGTTACTTCTTCAACTTCCATCTTGCCCCCGTACACCTCACACATCGCAATGCCTCCGGGGATATCGCCCGATTGCACCACTCTAAACTTATCACTCTTCATGAAAATATCTAGGACAGCACTGCCCACACTGATCACGTCGTAATTACTCATGGAACCAGTCTACCACAGCTTTTTTCAAACTAGCACGATCAAGCCCCACCCGTTTATACACATCCTCCCAGTTTCCCGAAACACCAAATACATCATCTATACCCATACGTTTGATCAGGAGTGGATAGCGCTCGCTAAACAGCTCAGCCACCGCACTCCCCATCCCCCCGGCTATCTGGTGATCCTCTATCGTGATCACTTTCCCCGTTTTCTTTGCGCTCTGAAGCAGAGTTTCTGTATCCAATGGTTTAATGCTACTCACATTGATCACTTCACACTCTATCCCCTGCAGAGCTAGCTCTTCGGCTACGATGAGCGAGTCATACACTTGGATCCCGCACGCGCAGATAGTAATATCTTTCCCCTCACGATACACATAGGCCTTGCCTACTTCAAACGGGGTTGGTTGGGTGAAGTTGGCAGTATCAGGTCGGGTCGTACGGATATAGACGGGCCCTGAGTGCTTATACGCGGCTTCAACAGCTGCCGCCGCTTGATTCGCATCACATGGAACCAGTACAACCATATTGGGTAAAACCCTCATGAGAGCTATGTCCTCAGTTGCCTGATGACTCGGTCCATTTACTCCTGTTGCTACTCCCGCATGAGCCCCAATTATTTTGACATTGGCTTTTGATAACGCGACCGATACACGTATTTGCTCCCAGTTCCTCCCCGGACTAAAGGAGGCATACGACGCTGCAAAGGGAACCAGTCCTTCAAAGGACAATCCCGCGGCTACTCCCACCATGTTTTGCTCAGCCACCCCCACGTCAAAAAACCTCTCAGGGTATGCCTCGGCAAATTCCCTCACCCTTACCGACTCCGCCAAATCGGCAGTGAGTACTACGACGTCATCATGCTCACTCCCGAGTTTAACCAACCCCTCACCCGCCCCCGTCCGTATTGCCTTCTTCTCTGCCGTCCTCCAGTCAGATATTAAGAGTTTATCGTTATACATAATGACCCTCACTAAAAATAGAAAACAAAGCTACCGATCGTTCCAAAAGAAAAAATTGCGTAAGGAAAGGGCTAGGCCGAGAACTAGGACAATTTTGCACCAGCAAAATATGTCCGATTTTCGACTTGGAATGACGGTAGATTTGTTTATTCACTATTCACCCCCAGTTCTTTAAAAGCTTGCTCAAGTTGTGCCTTCGTCGGCACCCTATCATGCCACCCCGGCTTATTCTCCATAAAACTTACACCCTTCCCCGCCACCGTATTCATCACTACCATGGCTGGTCCCCCCATCACCTGTTTTGCCTTTGCAAGCGTCTCGCGTAGCACTCCTACGTCATTACCATCAGTCACATACACCTGTAACCCAAACCCTTCAAGTCTCCCACTCACTTCTCCATAAGTCGCCAACTGACTCACATAGTTTTCAATTTGTATTTTGTTCCTGTCTAACACAAAAATAAGATTGTCGAGCTGCCGACGCACGCTAAAGTTAAACGCTTCCCACACCTGTCCTTCCTGGATTTCCCCGTCCGACAACACACAGTATACTCTTGGGGTATTTTGCTGTGACCTCTCTCCGTATTTCATCTTCATGGCGAGCGCGATTCCCGTCGCCACCGACACGCCCTGTCCCAGCGGCCCTGCCGAGACCTCGATCCCTGGAGTGAGTCCTCTCTCAGGGTGACCTGGTAGCCTACTCCCCGCTTGCATAAATGTTTTAAGTTCTTCAACAGACAGCTTCCCGCTGCGGGCCAACGCACTATACAAAACTGGACAGTAGTGCCCGCACGACAAAATTACCTTGTCCTGAGTATGGTCTACTACATCCCCAAAATACAAAATCGCAAACAAGTCAGCGCTAGATAGTGGCCCAGCCACGTGCCCCGATCCCGCGGTAAAGACCATTTGTAGTACATCAGCGCGCAAACGGTTGGCTATCTTGTGTAAATCTAGGGCAGGATTCATAAGACCAGTATATATCACAGAAAAATTGTCGGATGAAATTTTGTCGACATTACAGGCGCGCAAGCAGCATGTACCGGAGGTCAGAAATTTTCGTCAGAGAGAACTTTGAACTACATTTCAGCTCATAAACGCCGACTCACCACAATGCTGACAATGCGAATGATCAACTTTGTTGAGTACCTCTTCCAACTTCTTCATCGTCGGCACAATATCGTCTATCCCATCCACTATCCGAAACACATCCATCTCCTTTGCATCAATCAGTAGATTATCGTGCATCGCCCCAATCACTGCTCTCCAAAAATGACCAACCAAGATAAATGGCTTGTGGTGGCCGTAGTACAGCTTGGCTAGTACCCACGCAGTCCCCAGCTCCGAAATCGTCCCCGTCCCACCCTGGAAAATCAAAAAAATATCCGACCTCTCCATCAGTACAAACATGCGCTCAATGTAGTTTTTAGTTTTAATTTCTTTGTCGGTAATATTGGACAGATATCTCCCCTCAAAGCCAGTCGCGTGCTCAGGATAAAACGTCACGGACTCGGTGTGACCATCAACCGACTCTGCGCCTCGCGTGGCCGCGTCCATGATCCCAGGACCCCCTCCATTGACTACCACGTACCCCATTTTGGCCAATTTTTTGGCCGCATGATATGCCGTTTGATAGTAATCCGAGTCTGGCAAAACTGCCGCATCTCCGAAAAACGCCACTTTTTTAAAAACTACTTGGTTATTTTTCATAGTTCTCCTCGCCAGTACGCACTATTCGCCCCCGCCTCCGTCGCCCCTACCTCCAATACTCGCTCATACGTTTGTTTATCCATCGCTCCGTCGATCAAAATACTA
>CAYILS010000067.1:0-5057 GCA_964364325.1 uncultured Pseudomonadales bacterium | reverse complement strand
GTACCTGATAACCTTCAAAAATAGCTAGATCTTTTTGCATACCCGCCTCCTACTAAAACCAATAACAGTTCTATTTAATACCGTAATATACCCGAATGTCAACTATTCAAATAAGCCTTGAGACTATCTTTTAGAAAACCACCGTCATCGCCAGTTTCGAGATCCATAAATTCTTCTGCGCTGACCCAGCGGAACTCCACGTGCTCATCTGAAAGGACTATATCTCCTACCCAATCTAGACAAACCTGACATACAGCTAAAGACATTGATGTCTTGGTGGGTTTTGCCCATATTGCTCGCGATATAAACCGGTCTCACTGATTTGGCGATGAGACTGGTTTCTTCGCGGATTTCACGCTTGATACATTCGTCAATCGACTCCCCTTCTTCGTAGTTGCCGCCGGGGAAGTCCCAGCAGTTCGGACGACGGACGTCATTGGGGTCCCGACGTAGCGCGAGGATCTTGCCACCTTTGTCCACTACAATACATTTCTGGAGGAATTTGACATTGTTGAGTAGTTTTGGTGGTGTCATATATTTTCTACTCCCGTGTTACCATGTTTTAAAACATAGTAACAGTTAGGAGTGTCGATTGCCTGATATATTTTCTATGTAAGCTTCGATACTTTTTTTGAAAAATCCTCCATCGTTGCCGAAGTCGTAGGCCATAAATTCTTCTGGGGTGACCCATCGATACTCGGTGTGTTCGTAGGAAATTTTTACCTCCCCCACCCACTCAGCGCAAACGTGCGTGACAGCGAAGACTATTTCACTATCCACAAATTGACTGGCGTTATCTAGCCCGTTGGCTAGATATAGGGGATATAGATTGAGAACCGTTAAATCCACCTCTTCTTTGACCTCTCGTTTGATCGAATCTATGACATCCTCTCCCCGCTCATATGTTCCTCCAGGTAAATCCCAGGCTCCTCCCCTACCATGGTCAGATGGCTCCCGCTTGAGAGCGAGGATCTTACCCTCATTATTTATGATGATGCACTTCTGGAGAAATAATACGCCATTGAGTTTGTTATTTTTCATAAAGCTTTCCTCGGTAGTAAATACGTGAAGATAGCACAGCTCAGAGCGATTACTCCCATAAATGTAAACATGGGGCTAAAGCCATATGAAGTAACGACGAATCCACCGATCAGGGTAGCAAGAGCTGCGAGTAAGTTGGAGACTGTTTTCCAGACTGCATAATCGCGAATGTGACTCGACTTGTCTAGATGTTCTGCCATGATCGCGTCAAAACCAGTACTCCCGACTGCTTCACCCAGACCCAGAATGATTTGCAGAATAATAATGCCGGCGATATTAGTGGCAAAGATAAAGCCAGTCCAGGTAATTGCTCTGAGGACAAATCCCGCGATCAAGAAGTATTCATGTTCTCTAATTTTGTCACCGTAGCGAATGAGGGCAAAATTGACGAGCGTGGTCGTGAGAAGCATGACGCTCCAAGTACCACTGACCACTGCGATACTACCCCCAAGTCCTTCGATATAGACAGCGTAGAGCGGACCAAGAAGGTTACCCGCAAAAACGAAAATACTATTTACCGCTAAAAGTAATTTGAGTGATTTATTCATATATCTAATACTACTATGATTCGAATCATGGTAGTGTTGCTACTTACTCGTAACGTCTATTATTTTGTACCAATCGTCGGTCGCTTCGACGTATTGGCTGTTTGTAAGTAACACATAGGGGAAGTCCTCCTTATATGATTGGGGGATTTTGTAAGCGAAGTAGTCGGGCTTTTTATCCTCTTGCCCCCAGTGTGGGAGGATCGCAAAATTGACAAACCCAAATCCGGCAGAATTTGGCAAGTCATAATTTTCGAGTGATTTACCTGGCCGAGAGTTGGCGGCAATATCGATCCCGGCACAGACCGAACCTGCGCTCTCTGAAACATAAATCATGCCGGAATCCAGACGTTTTTTGAGGTAGTCACCAAAATTGTTTTTGAGTGATTCTTGCATGAAGAAGAAGGGGTTGCCGCCTTCGACATACATGGTCTGATACTTGGCCAATTCCCGCTCAAAATCACTATTAGTTTTGCCGATAATGTCGTAAAAGTCATATGTGTATCCGTACTTTTTCATCGCATCCAAATTATTGGAGTGCCAATCTAGCTCACTTTTTTTAAATTTGCGATACCCAAACGGCGTGGTGATAAAAACTACTTTTTGTTTCTGCTCTTTGCTCAACTTATGCGCGATATCGTGGGCGACGTGGTGGAATTTGGAGGTTAAATATAGTTTCATTTTTCATTCCTCACATCGATGATTTGATATTTGTCACCCACGACTTCTATATATTGACTATCATTGATGAGAATGTAGGGATGCTCCTCGTTGTAGATATGCTTGATTCGATAGTCATTGTAGAGATGGCGGTATTCGTCCCCTCCCCAATGAGGCATAACAACAAAGTTGACGATGTTAAACGCTTCAGTTCCTTGGAGATCTGGAGCTAGTGGAGTCGTTTCTTCGCGCCTAACTGGCTCGATATCTGGGCCCATAATGACGCTCCCAGCACTAGTGCCAATATAGATCATTCCATCTTCAACTCTTTCTTTAACATAACTGCCAAAATTATTTTTTTGGGATTCTTGGAGCAAGTAGTAACTATTGCCCCCTTCGACATACATAATTTCATATTTGCTGAGATCGGCATTGATTTGTTTCTCGCTTTTGCCGGCGATATTGTATTCATCAAAAACCATGCCAATATCTTCCATGCTACGCTTATTACGATAGTGCCACTCAAGATCAGTGTGAGGCTTGTCATGAATAGTGGTGGTGATAAAGACCGCAGACTTCTTTACTTCGATGCCCAACTTTTCCCCTATGCTGTGCGCAACGAACTCAACTTGGGAGGTGAGGAAAAGTTTTTTCATTTTTCATTCCTCACGTCAATAATGCGGAATTGATCATCGATCACTTCAATGTATTCATAATTATTGAGAGCAATTATCTTGGTGTTTGACTGATACATTAAATTGAAGCTGTCACCGTTAAGCCATCTACTTCGAAACTCCTGACTACCCCAGTGCGGGAGAATCGTAAAATCGACGATCCCAAATCCTCTTGTGTCGATGGACTTTGTAAGTGTAGTCAAATCTGATAGCTGTTGGAGAGGAGTCATGTCTTTGCCCATGATGATACTACCGCAGCTTGTACCGATATATATTTTGCCTGATTCTACAAATTCTTTAACAAAAGTCTCAAAGCCTGATTCGTTGGATTTTTCTTTTAAGTAAAATTCGTTCCCACCGGAGATATATAGAACATCTATTCCTGTTAGATCTTCTTTGATTTGTGGCAAGGTCTTACCAGTGATTGAGTAATCAAAAATATCGAAACCGTTTTTTCTCAGGCCCAATCTCTCCTCTTCTACCCAAGAGAGATCGCTTTGATCAGCCTCCCCTTCGACTGGAGTTGAGATAAAGACTGTCTTGAGTGGATTATCGTGACCGAGCTTGGTGCGAATGCTCTCCCCCACGCCTGGAATTGCGATGCTGCTGGTGAGAAAGAGATGTTTCATAGATCTATTCTACTCAGTTGGAGTAAATCATTTTGATAGGGGGTCGCTTTGAGGACAAAGTCAAACTTGTTGAGAGCGAGGCAGTAATCGACATCTTCAATGGGGTATTTGGGGATGTTTGGATCTAAAAATCGATCAATGTAGCCACCGCTCTTAATTTGAGACACCATGTCAGGGAAATTGACTGGATTTCCAAGTAAAGTATCTTGGATATATTTGGCGCAGAGCGCATCCTCGTCGCTAATTGTTTCATTATCGGTACCGGTGCAAACGAGGGAGAGAATTGCTGGGTTACGAAGACGAATATATTTAACAATAGCATCGGCGTTGACAAAACTCCCAGAGACGATTTCATTAGCTTTTTTTGCATTGGCCATACCTTTGGTGCCAGCAGTCGAGACATGAACTATTGTTTTATCGCGTAAACCAAGCTGGCTTATTTGAAATGGCGAATTACCATAGTCAAATCCTTTAGGGATTTCGCCCTGTTGTTCACCCATCAATATGTAAGCTGGGTTGCGTGACTTGAGCTCATAGGCAGCCGCTAGATCACCAACTGGGATTATCATTTTGGCTCCAGCGGCTATGGCGTAACACTCCGTGGTAAAAGCTCGAAAGACATCTATAACGACAGCTAGGCCCTCTGCATTCTTAGCTCCCTCGGTGTTGTGAAAGATTTTGATTTGCATGAAGCTATTTTACCTTAATTCCTATTTGAGAGAATTGTTTCCGTTTTGGAAATACTTCGATGATTCGAATCATCGAAGTATTAGACCAGTAACGAGTCCCACTCGCCAGACCAGAAACGACGATACATGGTTATGGTGCGATCACTGACCGTCTGGGTTGCGACAAAATCGGCAAACTCTGATTCTGTAACCCATTTGTATGCTTCGACTTCGGTGGGTTCTATCACGATTTCTCCTCCATCATACTGCCCAATATACCAGTGACAGAAATGTGTCTCATTTGATTGCGAAACTTTTTCCCGGAATAAATAGATGAATTTGGGGATGGTAATCCCCATTTCTTCTTTGAGTTCTTTTTCTACAGTGAGCTCGAGCGAATCGCCATAGGTTACGTGGCCGGCCACGGTGACGGTCCAAACACCAGGACCCACTTTCTTAGTAAAACTACGCTGCTGGAGTAAAATGCGTTTATTTTCGTCGTACACAATGGCGGCAATTTCACGGTGGAGATATTTGGGATCACTGTTGGCGAGCGTGCGAGGAATTATTTTAATGACTTTTTCGTCATCATCAACCCAAGCGACCATCTCTTCGTCGCTCATGCTTTTTTCTTTTCCTTGGGCTTGTCGATTTTGTCTAAACCTAGGCCGCGGACACCGAAATAAACGATGGCGGCGATGACAGCGAAGTCGATCATATTGGCGAGAAAGTCGCCCCATAGAAGATGGACTGGACCTAGGTAGAGTACGGCCTCGCGAAAGTTGCCGGCTGCACCCAGGAGTGGACCAAGGAGTGGGTTGATAATGTCGGTGACTAAAG
>CAYILS010000066.1:0-5110 GCA_964364325.1 uncultured Pseudomonadales bacterium | reverse complement strand
CTCGGCGATGTTGCGGATCAGCTCCTGCATGATAACCGTTTTGCCCGTTCCAGCTCCACCAAAGGCCGCGACTTTACCACCTTTAGCAAAAGGAGCGATAAGATCGATGACTTTGATACCGGTTTCTAAAATAGTAGCTTGGTTGGATTGCTCTACCAGGGTGGGCGCGGTGCGATGGATGGGCATGTAGTGCTCGGCTTTGACCTCGCCCTTGTTGTCGATGGGCTGCCCTAGCACGTTAAAGATGCGGCCAAGGCTAGCTTTGCCTACTGGTACGGAGATGGGCTTGCCGGTATCCTCTACCTCGGCTCCACGAGCTAAACCATCGGTGGTGGACATAGCAATGGTACGCACGACCCCTTCGCCCAAGATTAGTTCGACTTCGAGCACGACCTCGGTACCGTCGGCTTTTTTGACTTTGAGGGCGTTGAAGATACCGGGGATGGCACCGTCAAATTTGACGTCGACAACGACGGAGATGATTTGAGTGATTTTGCCGATATTTTTGTTTGCAGTTGCCATATGTGCCTCCATTATATAAGTATTATTCGATTGCCATGCGGGCCGTCGTTACATCTAATAATTCCGATGTCACTTGTGATTGGCGCGCTGAGTTGTAATCGAGGGTTAGACTCCCGATCAAATCGCGGGCGTTGTCGGAGGCGTTCTTCATGGCCACCATGCGAGCGGAGTGTTCGGTGGCGCGAGACTCGAGAATAGCTTGATACACCGACATTTCTACCTGATAGGGAATGAGTTTTTGAATCAGTGACTGAGGATTGGGTTCGATTTGATAGTCCCCTGCGGGAATCGTGATTGAGTCTTTTTGTGGGGTGACTGGCAAGAGCTTTTCCACCGTGATTTCGTTGGTGAGCGTTGAGATGAATTTGGGGTAGGCAAAATAAATGGAGTCAAACTTGCCCTGCAAAAAACTATCCATAGCGTAACTGGTGATGGCACGGCACTCTTCGAATGAGGGAGTCTCGTGGAGGGTATCAAAGCGGGCAACGAGGTCACTGTCTCTGCCAGGGATAACCCAGCGAGCTTTTTTGCCAACAGTTGCGACAGAAACGGTGGCATCTGGATTTTCGGCGGCAAAGTTGAGCAGGCCACGGTGCAAATTGACATTGAGTCCGCCGCAGAGCCCTTTGTTGGTACTAATTAAAATCACCAGAACATTCTTTTCGTCCCTCACTTCGGTAAGCGCGTGTTTGGCCTGACCAGCTATCCCACCCGATACACGGCTCAGGATTGAGCGAAGCTTGTCGGTAAAAGGACGGGTCGCGAGGGCAGCATCTTGAGCCTTTCTCATTTTACTGGCCGAGACCATCTGCATGGCTTTGGTGATTTGCTTGATGTTCTTGGTAGATCTGATGCGGCGCCTGATACCAATGAGACTCGTCATAATTAGTTGTCTGCTTGGATGGTAAGACTACTAGATATTGAGAGGACATCTTCGGCGGCTTTTTTGAGCAACTTGAGGATATCGTCAGATAAGGCCTTTTCCTTTTTCATCATTTCGCAGAGCTTAACTCCTGACTTGGTCTCTAAGTATTCAAGCACGGCTTGTTTCCACTCTCCCATGTGCTTGAGCTCGATGGTGGCGGCAAACCCTTCGGTAACTGCCCAAATGAGCACCACTTGTTTCTCGACAGCGAGGGGCTCGTCCCAACCCTGCTTGAGGATTTCGGAAACGCGCGCACCTTTGTCGAGCTGAGCTTTGGTTTTAGCATCAAGATCAGAAGCAAACTGGGAGAAAGCGGCCAGCTCTCGATACTGGGCGAGGTCGAGACGCAAACGACCAGCGACTTTTTTCATGGCTTTGATCTGGGCGTCCCCTCCCACACGGGAAACGGAGAGACCCGAGTTGATCGCGGGTTTAAATCCTGAGTTGAAGAGGTCGGTTTCGAGATAAATCTGGCCGTCGGTGATACTGATGACGTTGGTGGGGATGTAGGCCGAGACGTCGCCGGCTTGGGTCTCGATGATGGGGAGCGCGGTCAGTGAGCCACCACCATATTCTTTGTTTAGGCGACAGGAGCGCTCAAGGAGACGGGAGTGGAGGTAGAAGACGTCACCGGGGTAGGCTTCGCGGCCGGAAGGTCGGCGCAAGAGCAGCGAAATTTCGCGGTAGGCCCAGGCGTGTTTAGAGAGATCGTCGTAGATGATGAGGGCGTCTTGGCCGTTTTGAGCGTAGTACTCGCCTAGACAGGTAGCGGAGTAGGGAGCGAGGAATTGCATGGCGGCAGGATCGGAAGCGGTTGCCGCCACAATGGTCGTGTATTCCATAGCCCCGTACTTCTCAAGCGTGGCTTGGAGTTGGGCGACGAAAGACCTCTTTTGGCCAATCGTGACGTAGATACATTTCAGGTTTTGATCTTTTTGATTCATGATGGTGGTGATAGCGATTGAGGATTTGCCGATTCCCCTATCTCCGATGATGAGCTCGCGCTGACCGCGACCTACAGGGATCATGGCGTCGATCGCGATAATACCGGTTTGGACGGGCTCGGAGACGTGCTGACGAGCAATGACGCCTTGGGCAACTCTTTCTACCGGATAGATTGCGGCCGATTTGGGGGCGGCTTTGCCATCGATGGGTTGGTTGAGGGCATTAACTACTCGACCAAGGAAAGCGGGACCAACGGGGACGGAGAGTACTTGGCCGGTGGCGGTCGCCCGATCGCCTTGTTTGAGATGCGTGTATTCGCCCAGCAGTACAACGGAAACGGTATCTTTGAGCAAAGAAAGCGCAAGACCCACCGTGTTGCCTGGCAGGGTAATGATCTCGTTCATCATGACTCCCGACAACCCCGAAACGGTCGCGACACCATCGCCCACACTTAAGAGCGTGCCGACATTGGTTATCGTGGTCGTGGTGGTGATCGAGGCGAGTTGTTTGCGGAGCGTCATTTCGAGATCATTTTTTGTCATAGCTAGTCCTTTGCAGTTAATATATGTGACACGCTGGTAATTTTGCCAAGTACTGAGGCGTCAATGAAGGTGTCATTGACTTGGAGGGTAAAGCCAGCCAGAAGCGTAGCATCTACCCTTTCTTCGAGGTCATAGGCCTCACCAATCGACTTGCTTAAATAGGTCTCAATTTGCTTGAGCTCTGATTTAACAAGCTTTTCGGCTGAGGTCACGATCACGCGATTTTGGGCATTTTTGTACTCACTCGAAGCCTTTAATCCATCAACTACGCCCGCGATCAAATCCAGTTGTTTGGACTCTTGTAAGTGAGCCAAAATGGTTTTAACGATTTGATCTACTTGATTAGTCATAAATTATTTTAGCTTGACTAGCTCCTTGGCAGTAATGGCTTTGAGATCGGCGGGCTTCAACGTGTCTGAGAGCACGGCTTTGGTGGTCTCGACGACAAGGGTCGCCACGCGCTTTTTGAGCGAGAGCTCCTCGTTTTGGAGTTCTTTCTGGAAAGCTTCTTTTTGCTTGCCCAGTTCCACAGCAGCGACACTTTTGGCCTGCGCGATTAACTCTTCGCCCATCTTTTTGCTTTCGGCTTTGGCTTCGGCAATGATGCCGGCAGCTGTTTTACTGGCCTGCGCTAGCTTGTCGGCCTGCTTTTTCTCTAACTCTGCCGTGGCTTTGAGACTCTTTTCTGCGGCTGCCTGACCATCTGCGATCTTTTTGGAGCGTGCGTCCAAGATCTTTAAGATTGGCTTGAACATAAACCGGGTGAAGACCACGACGAGGATACCAAAGTTTAATAGCTGAAGCAAAACTTGCTTGATGTCTATTTCCATATGGCTCCTTTTATACGAATTTGAGAATAAGCGCGACGACGAGAGCGTAGATCGCGATAGCCTCAGCAAACGCAAAACCCAAGATTAAGTTGTTTTGGATTTTGGCGGCTGCCTCTGGATTGCGACCGATGGCTTCGACGGCTTTGCTGCCGATCAAACCGATGGCGATGGCTGGGGCAATACCACCAACGGCAATGGTCCATCCTACGATAGCGTTACTCGCTTGTGCTACTTCTGACATATTATTGTCTCCTTTTTAAATAATTAATTACTCGTGATGTTCGTCTCCATGACCTAAGGTGGCCATGTTGATAAAGACTGACGCGAGCATCATAAAGACGAGGGCCTGGATAAAGCCAACAAAAATTTCAAGCGCAATAAAGGGAGTGGTACCAAGCACGGGGACGAGCATGGCCATGACCAGTAGGAGGATCTCTCCCGCGATAATGTTACCAAACAAACGGAACGTGAAGGAGATAATTTTGGAGAGATCGGAGATGAGTTCGAGGATGCCGACAAAGAAATTGATGGGATTGCTAAAGTCAAAAAACTTTTTGAAGTACTTGAATCCAAGGTATTTGTAGCCGTAGACCTGCACCATAATCATAGTAATGAGGCCGAGGGCGAGGGTTGTATTAATATCGGCTGTGGGTGCGCGCCAGTACGGGATAAAGGCAGCGTGGCCGTTGTGAATACCCTGGAACCCGATGTTGGCTAAACCAGGCAAGAGTCCAGACCAGTTGGAGAAGAGAATAAAGATAAAGAGCGTCCCAACCAGGGGAAAAAAGCGTCGAGCCTTAGCGTTGCCGGCGATGCTTTCGACCATGCCGAATAATCCTTCGATAATGAGCTCGACGAGGGACTGGAGACGGCTCGGCGCACCTTTTTCGTTGATTTGCCGGGAGAAGAGATAAACGCTGATAGCTAGGAAGGCGGTGACGATCCAACCCGTTAATAATGAGTTGGTAATTGTTAACCCAAACAAATGAGCAATCGGCTCGGCGCTGATTGAAATATTTAGTGCCATACGGTAATCTGATGATATCAGACACACTGACATCCGTCAACGAAATTGGTGCTATCTACTCGACAAACTCATACTAGTTGTGCTCATAGAATGATACACACGTGTGATATATCATTCCTACTTATGGATGACGCACAAAAAGATATACTCTATGGCCAGTTTGCTTGGGGATTTTTTGTATTTATGACGATTTCGGTGGTGGTGCTACTGGAGACTTTGATTTTGAATCGTGGATGTAGTCTGTAATTTCTTGGTGACCCTATAAAGAATTCAGCCATCCCTACTTGACCCATCCGACCGTTAGGTCGAGTGAGGGAGT
>CAYILS010000065.1:2926-5110 GCA_964364325.1 uncultured Pseudomonadales bacterium | reverse complement strand
ATAACTCCCTCACTCGACCTAACGGTCGGATGGGTCAAGTAGGGATGGCTGAAGCCTCGATTTCTTTAGCACTTTTCGACCAACTACGATTATCCAGTGACCACCGCTGATACAAATGGTTAGCCTCGCTCTCCAATGTTTCCCTATCTACCATTATGGAGGACAACGTGGACATCAATAAATTATCCCTTATCTGTCAAACATCTCGCCAACCGGGAAAAAGAGCGTATCTGCAATATCGGGACTATCAGCAAACAGTGCCACGAGCCTATCTACTCCCACCGCAATCCCACCAGTTTCTGGCATCCCCATTTTGAGCGCTTCAATAAAATCAGTATCCATAGGGAACTCAGTCCTCCCTAGCGCCTTGCGAGCAGCCAAGTCCTCTAGGCAACGCCGCTCCTGCTCTCTCCAGTCAGTCAGCTCAGAGAAACAGTTGCCCAGCTCGAGCCCTGCCATAAACACCTCAAATCGCTCAGCAAATCTAGGGTCGTGGGCTGGTCGTGCCAGCGCGGCCTGAGCGATCGGATAGTCATAGAGGATAGTCGGGCCATTTTTACCCAGCCTGGGCTCCACTTCGTTGGCAATGATTTGGTTCCAGATTTCCTCCCACGTTGTAGCGTCGGTCACTTGGTAACCCTTCCTTTTGCCGGCAGCTTTGAGTTTCGTTTCGTCCAACATAGTCTCTGTATCAATCCCGGCATATTTCTCAAACGCCTCCGCGACCGAGATCTTCTCCCACGGTGACTTCAAATCATACTGCTTGCCCTGATACGGCAACAACTCAGGGTTTACTGCTTTACGGGCATACTGATTTACGTATTGCAAAAGACTAGCAAAGTCGTTTGCAATATTCATATAGTCCCCCGGCGTCCTATACCACTCGAGGATGCTAAACTCGGGGTTGTGGCGGCTCGACCTTCCCTCCCCGTTGCGAAACGACTTGGTGATCGTAAATACCGAGCCCGACCCTGCAGAGAGTAGTTTTTTTAGGGCAAACTCGGGAGACGATGGTAAAAATCCTTGCCATTTGTTGCCTTTATCATCCTTCAGCTCGGTTTGGAATACTTCGAGGAATGGCTCGGTACTCGGCGCAGGTAGTAGGAGTGGCACCTCCGCCTCGTGGAAACCCTCTCCTTTAAAATAAGCCCGGATCGCGTCAATCACCTTTTCCCGTACCCAATAGCGCTCCCATAGTTCCGGCTGTTGTTTTAATTTTTGAAAAGTTTTCATATTCAGTATCTCAGCCTCGCCCCCACCTTTACCTTTTTCAGCAGTTTCTCATCAGTTAACAGCTTGCCGCATCCCCGCACTACCGCAGACATTGGCTCATCACACACCCACACAGGCATATGCGTCGACTCGGCAATCATTTTGTCAAATCCGCGGATCAGCGACCCACCCCCAGCCATGGTGATGCCATGCTGGATGATATCAGAGACCAGTTCAGGCGGCGTCTCTTCTAGTACATCCATCACGCTTCGTACGATTTGCTGGAGCGTAGGGGCGAGCGCCTCACGGATCTCGGTACCGGTAAACTTCATCGATTTGGGCAGTCCATTAGACAAATCTCTGCCTCGCACCACCGTTTGGATTTCTTTTTTATCTTCGCTCTCCACTGCACTCCCTATCTGGATTTTGACTTCTTCCGCGCTCGACTCACCAAGGAGTAGACCGTATTTGACGCGGGCAAAGTGGATGATCGCTTCAGTCAGCTCGTCACCCGCTATCCTCAGCGACCGGTTAAGCACAATCCCACCTAGTGAGAGGATTGCGATCTCGGTAGTCCCACCTCCAATATCAATAATCATCTGTCCGCGAGGCTCGTCAATCGGCAGTCCGGCTCCAATGGCGGCAGCCATGGGCTCCTCAACTAAGTACGCTTCCCTTGCCCCTGCTTGAATGGCTGCTTCAGATACTGCCCTACGCTCCACTTCTGTTACACCCGAGGGGATGCCGATAATCACTCTGGGGCGCGGAATTTTGGCGATCCAAGGGGAATTCTCGTGCACTTGTTTGATATAAAAATTGAGCATTGATTCTGCTCCGTCGTAGTCCGCAATCACCCCGTCGCGCAGCGGCCTGATTGCCTCGATCGCTCCCGGCGTTTTACCCGCCATCATCTTTGCTTCAGTTCCAATTGCCAGCACCGCGCCCGTCCTTTTGTGCCGCGCGATATAGCTA
>CAYILS010000065.1:0-2916 GCA_964364325.1 uncultured Pseudomonadales bacterium | reverse complement strand
CTAGGCTCGCGGATCACCACCCCCTTACCCTTTACAAAAACAAGCGTATTGGCCGTCCCCAAATCGATCCCCATATCCTGCGAAAACATCCCCAAAAGTGCATTCAACATAGGCTCACATGATACCATACCTGGCCATATCTACCCGAATAAATATGTCTTAAAACATCAAATGATATCATTTAGATAAATCCTGTGAACTGGAGAAATGGCGTGTAACCTTCCGGTTGATTTTGCGCTGTGTAGTGGATTCCGACCACGTCGGAACCGTCACACAAGCAAAAATAGACGGAATGGTTACACCTACATTAGCCTCTGCTATACTTTTCCCATGCAGCCCATTATCACCACCACCCTCTACCTCTTGAGTATTTTCATTCCCCTCACCTTCACTACCATCAACTCCGAACTTTTCGAGTTCTCTAAGTTTATTTTGCTCCTCTCTAGCACGCTCGTCATCACGATCGCTTGGTTAGTTCACTGCTATCAAACCAAGAAGTTCGCTCTCTTCTATCCTCTATCTCCTATCTCGTATTCCATCCTCGCGATCCTCGCTACACAGCTCATCGCCACGATTTTCTCTATCCATCCCTACACCTCTTTTTGGGGATACTACTCGCGTTTTCACGGCGGCTTACTCACGACTATTTGCTACACCATCATCTACTTTGCAGCCATCACTTGGATGGACAAAAAATCTACTCAAAAACTACTTAAAATAATGGTTTCAACGTCTTTCTTAGTTAGCCTATATGCCATTGCAGAGCGCCTTGGCATCGACAAAAATTTCTGGATCCAGGATGTACAAAATCGCCCCTTTTCCACGCTCGGTCAGCCCAACTGGCTCGCCGCGTACATCCTCCCCAACATCTTTTTAGTGCTCTATCTCTCCCACACCAAAAAACTATCTAACCTCTACTCATCCATGATTGGTCTCACGCTCTTTGCGGCGCTCTTGTTTACCAAATCGCGCTCCGGCTTTATCGCCTTTGGTTTGTCCTATCTCACCTACTGGCTCCTCCTCGCTCGCCAATTCTCCTTCACCAAAATCAAGAAATCATTTATCCTAGCTGCTAGTATCTTGCTTCTAACTGCTTGTTTCTTTGGCACACCATACACTCCCACCCTCATATCACTCATTACACCTCATCCACCAGCTGCCCCCATCATTGCCTCGGGCACTCAGCTGGAAACCGGTGGCACCGAGTCCGGCGACATTCGCAAAATAGTCTGGAGTGGAGCCCTCAAACTCATCCAAAAACACCCCCTTCTAGGCACTGGCCCCGAAACATTTGCCTACACCTACTACTGGGAGCGACCAGTGGCCCACAACTTTACCAGTGAATGGGATTTTCTTTACAACAAAGCGCACAACGAATACCTCAATGTCGCCGCGGGCGCTGGAGTAGTCGGCCTCCTCGCCTACCTCTACTTCCACTACGCTGTCCTCGCAGCTAGTTTTACGAGGATCCCCAAATCCAAAAAAGTTTCCGAAGAAGTAAATGATACTTTGCGCTCTCTCTACCCAGTACTCGGTGCCAGTATTGTCGGCTTTGCCGTCACCAACTTTTTTGGTTTCTCGGTCATCCCAGTCTATCTGACCATGATGCTTCTGGCAGCACTCTGCACATCAAGCGCGAATGCGCCTGAGAAATGGCTCCAGACGCAAAGTAGTCTGGGAGGCCCCGCCACCATCTATCTACTCATCCCTCTCGTCCTCATCTATCCTACCTCCATATTTCTCTCAGACATATACTACGCGAGAGGCAAAGCGCAGAATTCAGTCTCCCTCCTAGAAAAAGCCATCGCCATTCGACCTGGACTAGACCTCTTCCACTCCCAGCTGGGCGAGCTCTACGCGGCCAGTGGTGCCAACGATCTGGCTTTGCGCGAACTAGAAACCAACCGCCGCCTCAATCCCTACCACCTCAATTTTTACAAATCACGCGCCAAGATCTATTTGACGCTCGCCACTGTCAATCCTGAGTACAATGTCCCAGCGGCCGAGGAGCTAGTCAGAGCCCGCTCCCTCGCCCCCACCGACCCCAAGCTGGCCTACAATCTCGGCCTTGTCTATACGAGATTGAGTGATGTAAGTAAAGCGGAGGAACAGCTCCAGGATGCCATCTCACTCAAGCCCAACTATCAGGAGCCCTACTACGCCCTCACCCTGCTCTACGAGCAGACTAAACAAACCGACAAGATCATGCCTCTCCTAGAGAGCGCCACTACCAACCTTGCAACCTACAGTGCCCAGCTCAAAGAAAAAATCGAGAAATATGCACCATGATAAAATTACCCCTATGCAACCCATCCTTTCTGTCCCCCACCAAACACTCAGGCAAAAATCGACCTCAATAGAGAAATTAACGCCCGACATCCAGGCCAAAATCCTCGATCTAATCGACACCATGCAAAACGCCCACAACCCCGAGGGCGTCGGCCTCTCCTTTCCCCAGATCGGCTATACCATCCGCGGCTTCGTCACCTACCTCGACAAACGCATGAAAGTCTACTTGAATCCGATGATCCTGGACCAGAGCGAGGAGAAAACCCTCGGCGGCACACCAGAGCGGCCTACCTTGGAGGGCTGCCTCTCCATCCCCTGGCTCTACGGCCCCGTCTGGCGCCCCAAAAAGATCAAAATCCAAGCTATGGACGAGCACGGTGTCGAGTTTGTCAAAACGCTCTCCAGCTTCCCCGCCCGCCTGGCCATGCACGAATACGACCACCTGGAGGGCGTCCTCTTCACTGACTACACGATCAAAGAAAACCTCCCCCTCTACCTCCTCAATCAAGAACAAGACAAATTTGTCCAAATCGAGGACCCCGCCACCGTCATCAAGTGGTGAATTCTCAAAAAAATGTACCCACTCAATATCGGGGGTGCCTTTGACAAATGATCTGGCAACCGTGT
>CAYILS010000064.1:0-5145 GCA_964364325.1 uncultured Pseudomonadales bacterium | reverse complement strand
TTGTAGACTTGTTCTTCGATGTCTTTGGGGAAGGGGGAACCTTCGATCAGTTTTTGCACTTGTTTGCTGGCGCGGTTGAGGGCATCGGCGTCTTCGACGTTGAGGCCTTTGAGAACGGCTTTAATTTTGTCTTCGAGATTATTGACCTCGATCATGTGCTTGTAGGCGGAGGAGGTAACGACAAAACCACCGGGGACGGGGAAGCCAGCTTGAGTCATCTCGCCGAGATTGGCGCCTTTGCCACCCACTCGATCGACGTCGTCCTTATCTATTTCGTGGAACCATAACACAAATTTTGGGGCAGACATAGCTTTAGTGTAGCGGGAATATGGTGATGACGCAAGCAGAGTTTTACTTAGCCATTTCGGCTTTGAACCAGTCGACGTTGGGGATGCCGGAGGGGTCGATGCCGTAGAGCATGGGGAGGTAGAGCGCGAGATATTCTCCGATCTGGATGATTTCAAAAACTTGTTCTAGTTTGGTCTCTGAAGTGGCAAGGATGGTGTGAGCTTCGAACCCTTTTTGCTCTAGCAAGTCTTTGGTTAGGAGTATCCTCTTCTGGACTCGTGGGTGATAGAGCGCAGAGTTGAAAAGGAGGAAAATGGTGGTATCTTTGGCTAGCTTGGGGTAGCTGAGTGCCTCCATGTAGTGATGGTTGAACTCTGGTAGGTGCCACTCACTGGTCAAGGTTTTGGCATTCTCGTTGACCTGGTTGTTCACAACGTGGGCTGCGCCGATTAGATGTTCTGCTCCCACAAAGATAATGTGCTTGTCAAAAGCGGAGAAGGCCAAAAGTTTGGCTGGATTGTCTGGGATTTCTGGTGTTAGATGCGAGCTGGTTTCTTTGAGCGTGTCGACGAGATTGAGTACTTCTGACTCTGAAATATTAATTAATCCCATTTTGGCAAACATAGAAAGCTGGCCAAAAACTGAGTAACCGATCGCCATACGTGGCTGGCGACTGGGGTTGTATTTGGCGTCGATCAAATACATGGGCCAGTTGTTGACCTTGGCCATCTCAGCGAGCGGGCCTCCGCCGGTGATGACAACGATCTTGGCTCCCACTACCTTGGCTTGCTCGGCTGCAGCTAGAGTTTCTTCCGTGGTGCCTGAGTAGCTAGAGAGTAGAACTAGGGAGTCAGAGCTAACGTATCCTGGGAGGTGGTAATGGGGATAAACTTCGAGTGGGATGGCAAGCTCGTCTTTAAATAGTCGTTTGATGACTAGGCTACCCAAGTTGGATCCACCCATACCGGAGACGATAATGTTTTTGACCTGGGGATAGTCACTGGGAAAAACGATGTCTCTGGTTTGACTCCACGCGTCTTGGATTTGGTCGGCGAGTGACTCAACTGATCCCAAGAGGTTGGATTTGTCGATGGCTTTGATTTGGTCGCGTGAGTCGAGAATTGAGGTCATAAACGTATTTTAATCTAAAGCGTGAGTATTTACACCTTTGTCCCAGTTAATCTGAGGATACTTCTTCAAAATTTCGCGTACTTGTACCTTAACTTGATCATATATTTCTTGCGTTTTGCCCTCGAATTTTACTGTGATATATGGTCCGTTTTGCGAAGCACGCACAATCGCCATGGAGTTATCTGTATCCATTCTAATTCCTTCAATTTCGGTAAACTTTGCTGACTGCCAAGTTTGCTTAAAATCAGCTTTGATCTCGTTGTCGATAAGCTGAAATTTAATGTTGTCGGCAAGGCCAAATTTGATCTCTGGGCTGCTGACGTAGATTGAAAGTTCATCCATTGCTTCGGAAAGTTTCTGATTCTTTCGTTCTAAATATTGTAGTAGACGAAGTGACGCATATGCACCGTCGTCATGTCCGTAAAAGTTATCCATAAAAAAGATATGCCCAGACAATTCACCACCAAAAGGTGCCCTCACTTCTTTAATCTTAGATTTTATAAATGAGTGTCCTGTTAACCACATAACAGGAGTGCCACCAGCTTTTTCGACTGCTTCAGTAACTTGTCGAGAACAGAGGGTGTTGTAAACAATTTTGGCACCTGGCATGAAATCTAATACATCTTTAGCAAACATAGCGACAATTGAATCCATCCATAGAACTCTTCCATTTTCATCTACAGCAGACATTCGATCACCATCGGCATCATAAGCAAATCCAATATCTGCTTTTTCGTGAAGAACTCTTTTAGCCACTCGCTCAAGAACTTTCGATTCTGTAGGATCTGGATCTCCTAGCGGGTAATTACCATCGAGGTCACAGTTTTGTGCGATGATCTCGCACCCAGCTCTTTCTAGTAAGTCGGGATAGAACATCCCCGATGAAGTATTGCAGGCATCAACTACTACTTTCCATTTCTTTTTGAGTGAAAAATGCTTGAGTACATTTTGCTGATAGTCTGGGAAAATGTCTTGTTTTCTGTTGGAGCCTTTTTCTTTGACTATGTTGTAGTCGGCAGTCTCGATTATTTTTCTTAGTTCCTGGATTTCGTCAGTTATCATAGTATCTGAATACCCGAGAGACAACTTGAGTCCGTTGTAGTTGCCTGGATTATGGGAAGCTGTAATCATCGCACCACCCTTGGTATGAAAATGATAGGAAGAGTAATAGACTATTTGACTCATGCTGTAGCCGATATCGATTGTGTCAATTCCACCATCGTTTAAACCTTCAATAAAGGCTTTTTTATACTCAATACTGGTCAGACGATTGTCGCATCCTACTGCTGACTCTTTTATCCTACGACGTGATAGCATGGTGGCGTAAGAGTAGCCCAGCGTATACATAACATCTTCGTTAAGGTCTACATCATTGACCCCACGCAAATCGTAACCTCGAAAGATTTCTGGATTGATTCGCTTTACTAGTTGCATACTATCCTCCTATGGCGATTAACACGGCCTTCATCTTAATAAACTAGTGAGCAATAAGTCAAGGTGATCAGTATACGACAATTTGGAGCGGCCGGTCTTGATGGAGAAATCGATGGCGAGGAGGTCGGAGAGGAAAGTTTCCAGTTTTTTGGCGTCCCACAGCGCGGCTTGGGCTTTGAGTTTGCCGATCTGCCAGGGAGCAAATTTGGGACTCGTTCCAGTTTTGATCATAATCAAATAGCTGATTTGGCGGGCAATCATGGTGAAGACCACGATGTCTTCGGTCTCGCGGACTACTTCGTGGAGCAGATCGAGCGAGCGTTTGGCTGACCCCGGCTCGATCGACTCGGTGAGCGTGAATAAGGCGGTGGGGGCTTTGGAGAGTGAGACCTTAGCTACTCCGGCTAGTTTGGCCATGTTGGGCTTGGTGACTTCGCGCTTGTCCCAGAGGAAGATGTTTTTATCACCTTCATAGGTAGCGAGTAGCTGAATACAAGCGTCTTTGTCTTTGGACCGGAGTCGACCTAAAAGGTTTTCGATCACGAGCGATTCCAATGCGAACAAGTTGCCGGTTGAGAGGATGGATTCGAGGTCGCGTGGTGCTAGCTTGTCGCCGGCGAGCGTTTGGATCTCGCGACCGGCTTGGCGATCCTTGGTAATGGCTTCTTGGAGTAGTTTGCGGGAAGTGCCCGTGCCTTCGCCGTGAAAGATGTAAATCATATTATTCAATCAGTACCAACTGATCGCCGACGGTGATGCCGTTCTCCTGTGCCCACCCCGCGCGGGTTTCGAGAACCATGTTGACTGGGACACGAGGTGAATAGGTCGGGAGCTTGTCGCTCGCTTCTACTGGGGCATTAGGTGTGATGTCCACGACTTTGCCGTCGTTGAGCCAGATCATATCGATCGCGAAGTGCATATCCTTCATCCAAAAAACGGGGATGTGGTAGTGGGGGAAAATAAAGAGCATACCGTCGACGTTGCCCATCTCGCTGCGACCTGAGAGTCCGTGCTCCCATTGTTTGGGGCTTTGTGAGAGCTCGAGGGTGAGAGACACTTCTTTGAGCGTAGCGCTGGCTTTGGTGGGAAGACCAAGCACTACCCGGAAAATGTTTTCTAGTTTGTGGAGCGCAGTTGATTCTTTGAAAAATGGCATGACCCACGAGGGTTCTTTGATTGGTCTAGCTACAGAGACCTTTTCTTGCTTCTCGACGATTTTGGGTGTACCCACCGATTTGGGTAAATTGTAAACCGACTGACCTGAAGCGGTGTATTGTCCCTCTTCGTTGTGAAGCGAAAAAATCTTAAACTGCTCGCCACCACGCAAAACAAACGGGGTTATGGCAACCACGTTTGGGTCGCTTTGCCAGATTTGCCACGCGGCACTCCAATTCTGGGCGAGAGTATCTCCATTGAGTTTGCTTTGGTCCCAACCAGTTTCGGTGATAAAGATGGGCTTGGGGACAAGGCGTAGGAGTGAAAGCTCGGATTTGTACCCGACAATACTGGTCAACCCGGTTTTTTTGGCTGAGGCTATAAAGCCGGGGTTGGGATAGCTGTGTGATGACCAGCCGTCAAAATAGGTCCAGACTAGTGGGTCGGCGCTGGCCATGCGGCCCAAGTAGTTCTGGGACGAGAGTGAGGTACTCGAGTTGGGGAGGGCTGCGTCGAGTGAGGGACCAAGCATAAAGAAGTCACTCGAGCGTTCTTTGAAAATGCTGTAGGCATTTTTGACGATCGAAGCATATTTTTCTGGGTCGACCTTCCCTCCCCACTCAGTAGAGCGATTAACTTCGTTAAAAAGCACGATGTAGCGATTCTCGATGGGCCAATCGAGCTCGTTCAAAAAATTGGCAAAATCGACGAGGTCGGTGTCGTGGCCGGTCGCCCAGGTACCACCTTGAGGGATGGTAGTGATGCGGATGATGGGGATGAGATGTAGCTCTTTGGCCTTGTGCATGAATTCTTGCCAGGTATCCTTGTCGCGATCGGTCGGTTGGATGGGGATGGTGACGTAGCCCCAATCTCCTCCGTTGCTGTTGACGAGTTTGGCAGCGTCACCTAGTTCTGAGGGATGCAGGATGTGGACACCGGCTTTGTTATTGCCCACTGCTCGGGGATCATACATTGCAAGAACAGTTGATGGAGATAGGAGACAGAAGAGAGAAAACAGGATAAGCGCAAGAAATCTCATTTTTTGAGTCCTAGATGGGTGTAGGCAAGGTCGGTGACTACCCTGCCGCCCTTGGTGCGGGTTAAAAGACCTTGTTGGATGAGGTAGGGCTCGTAGAC
>CAYILS010000063.1:0-5179 GCA_964364325.1 uncultured Pseudomonadales bacterium | reverse complement strand
AAGCAACGCTTGAACTCAATTAACCCCGCGACCGTGAGGTCGCGTGTGATTTAGTGTTGCAATGTGAAGTTGCATCCTTGGGTCAAATTGAATACTTTGTCGAGAATAATACGGCCGCTCTGATTGCGTTTTGGCAATCACATACTAGTAGTGAAATGCAAGGCGAGATGTTTAAGAGTTTGAGCTTGGCTGAGATGTGCGTAGTGCTTAGAGTGTTGGCTGACCATATTGATATGCGCTGAAATTAGTGTCGTGGGATTGAGCTTTGCTATGGGTAGGCAGTATAATCTCTCCCATGGGTACAATGAGAGCGAATCAATTAAAGGCAGGCGAGTTTATTTTGTATAAAGGTCAGCCCCACGCCGTTGTTAAATGTGAGTTCTATTTTCCCGGTAAGGGCAGTGCTTTTGCCAGGAGCAAACTAAAGAACGTCAAAACCGGCAATGTCTACGAATACACCTTTAAATCCAGTGATATGGTCGAGACGGTTGACGTGGATACGACTGAGCTGCAATATCTCTATGCTGAGGGTGACACCTATAACTTTATGAATCCACGTACGTATGATCAATTTGAGGTCGATAGGTCGATCTTTGAAGGCAAAGAGAAATACTTACTGCCTGAGATGAAGATGTTTTTTAACTTTTATGAGGGTAAGGCGATTGGGGTACGGTTCCCCCTCAAAGTCACGGTCAAGGTGATAGAAGCTCAAGAGTCCTCGGCTGGCAACACGGTGAACGCGCCCAAGAAGCCAGTGACGATCGAAACGGGGGTAGAGGTGATGGCGCCGCTGTTTATCAAACAGGGCGAGACGATTATCGTGGATACAGAGACGGATGAGTACGTGAGTCGGGCGTAATCAGTTGTAGTCATTCGACCTGACGTATTTTTGCTATTGTGACGCTGGCTACGCCATGCACTACAATGCGCAAAAACAGTCCGATCTGCATGACGCAATTTTTATATTTACGAGGGAAATTTTCTGAAACTCTGATTTACGGGAAAACTGATTCGCTGACTAGCTGAATCTTACCGTTCGGCGGTTAAAGTCAACCAATTGTCGGAGGTGGAGGAGCAGGACTTGGATTCGACCCTGACCTTCATGTAGTCGACGCCTGAGATGGTTTTGATAGTGCCGGAGGTGCCGGAGTAGGTAGTGTTCCCGACTAGTTCGTTACCGTCGTTTTTCCAGACTGTGATGCCAAAACTGTAGCCGTCTTTAAGCGAATATTTTAGCGTGAGTGGACCCTGGATATCTTTGACTTCGGTCATGTACGAAATGGGACAGGAGCTGGTTTTGACCAGGGTGAGAGTGAGGTGAGAAGTGGTTGTGGTAGTTGTGACCTTTTTGGTAGTAGTAACACCTTTGACGGTGCCGGATTTTTTGATCGGCTCGCCACCTTTGGTGGTAGGGGCGTAGCTGGGATCTGGCTTGGATGAGGGCGTGACAGTGGGAGCGGGAGTGGAAGTGGGGCTAGCGGTGCTGGAGGGAGTTGGGGATGGACTCGTATTGAGCCTGGACATGAAAGAAGTGGTAGCTTTGAAGGTGTAAAAACCGATGACACCAAGCGCTACGATAGTGAGAAGTCCCGCGATGAATGATTTCATATGGCCTATATTATACGCTATGCTGTCAAGATTGTCGAGTGTGTTGCATTGTCAGAGGATATTTGTCATAGTTGTGGTATGAGAAAGTTTTGGAAGAAAAACTGGAAGAGTTTGAGTGTTGTCGTAGGGCTCCTGGTGACCTTGCCACTAACCCTGCCTTTGGCTCAAAATGCCTGGCGGTGGGTGACGGGCGCGAGCTACCAAACAGCCGCGATCGTGTTTGACGTGAGCCAGCCCCAAGGTCCGCTTAAGAAAGTGTGGGGTGGGGTGGCGCAAGGATTTGAAAAGTTGCCGGAGGCTGATTTCCGCTTAACTGCCACCTCTGGACTGCTCAAAGGAGTGGGTACTCGCTATGTGCGCATCGATCATATCTACGATGGCTTTAATGTGGTATCGCGAGTGGACGGGCGACTGGTGTATGACTGGACTAAGCTGGATGCGATCGTTGGCGACATCGTCGCCGCTGGCGCTACACCCTTTTTCTCGATCTCGTATATGCCCCCGGCCATCTCGAAGGGTGATATCCTCGACTTCCCCAACGACTGGGGTGAGTGGGGACAAGTAGTAGCTGCGACGGTCGGACACTATAGCCGCGACTATAAGGGCGGGTTAAACAATGTGATCTACGAGGTGTGGAACGAGCCGGACCTCTTTGGCGGGTGGAAAATGGGGGGCAGTAAAAACTACGTGACCCTCTATTCAACAGCCGCGCGGGCAGCGGACGGGGTGGCTAGGGCGAAGCCCTTTAAGATCGGCGGACCGGCAACCACGGGTTTTTATCCAGCCTGGGTGAGTGGATTTTATGACAAACTAGATAGTACCGTGCGCATCGACTTTTTCTCGTGGCATAGATATAGCGCCGATGTCGATGACTTTGTGCAGGATGCCACAACCGCTAAATCGATGATGGAGACGCGCATCCACAGACCGCAAGATCTCTTTATCACCGAGTGGGGGGTAAACCCAGAGCGCTCTAGTGCGTATGATGGGCAGTGGGCCGCGGCGCACTTTTTGGCGGTGAATACGGCTCTGTCTGATACAAGCATCGACTTGGCGCTGGCATTTGAGGTGATGGACGGGGCGCCGGGAGATAAGCAATACCACGGTGGGTGGGGCATGTTAACGAATCCCAAGTACGGCGCAGTAGCTAAGAAGCCGCGCTTTAAAGCTCTGGAGATGATCTCTAAACTAGACGGGGCACGGCTGCCATCGGTGGGGAATGGGACCTACGTAACAGGTCTAGGTGCATTTGATCCAGCCGGAGTGATACGAGTTTTGGCTGTTAATTACGACGAGTCGGGTAAACATAGTGAGGTCTTCCCCGTGACGGTCGTGGGACTAGCGGCGGGCAACTACAGCGTGCGCGAGGAGTACCTCTCCGGTCGCGTGCTCAATACTGAGGTGAATGTAGGGGGTAGTCTGCGCCGCGATATCTCATTGAATGCGAGCGATGCCGTCCTTTTGACGTACACCAAAAAATAAGTGCGTGGTATACTTTTACCCATGAATCCATCCGAAAAAGACTTTGAATTGGCGCGTGTTCTCGTAGACCACAGTGTCAAAGTGAAAGCTAAGGAACACGTGCTGATCGTGACCGATGATCTCGGGTTGCCACTAGCCAAGGCAGTCTACTCAGAAGTGATGAAGCGTGGGGCGTACCCTCTGATTGAGATCTCCACCAGCGGACTAGCTTATACTTTTTATTCGCTGTGTAATTCGTGGCAGCTGACGTATGTGCCCGATGAAGTGATCAAAGCCAAGTATAACTGGGCAGATGCATTTGTGCGGATTGTGGCGGATGAGAACTTGCGGGAGCTGTCGAGTATTGATGCGACTAAGCTAACAACGCGCGCCAAACTAATCAGACCGTACTCGGAAATGATGTTGAAAAAGCGCTGGATTTTGACATACTATCCGACCCCAGCCATGGCGCAAGAAGCCGGGATGAGCATGGAGGAGATGCAGACTTTTTACTTTGACTCGTGCCTAGTGGATTATGAGGCGATGAAGAAACGACTCAAGAAGCTAGAGAAAGTCATGGATGAGGGCAAGATGATCCATGTGGTGGGCAAGCAGACCGATCTCTGGGTCAATATCGAGGGTCGGCTGGCCCAGGAGTGTAGCGCTGAGTGTAATATCCCTGATGGTGAATGCTTCTTGGCTCCGGTGACTAACGGTGTGAATGGCGAGGTGTATTTTGAGTTCCCGACGCTGGCCTATGGCCACGAAGTGTCGGGGATAAGGCTCGAGTTTAAGGATGGCAAAGTGATCAATGCGAGCGCAGAGCGAGGGGAAGAGGCGCTGCTTAAAATGCTGGCGACTGATGAGGGCGCTAAATACCTGGGCGAGTTTGCGATTGGCGCTAACTTTAACATCACCCGGGGGATGCTCAACACCCTGTTTGACGAAAAGATTGGGGGCACCGTGCATATGGCGCTAGGCATGTCGTTTAAAGATGAGCGGGGCGGGGGAGAGAACCAGTCTGGTATCCACTGGGATATCGTGAAGGATATGCGGACTCCTGGGAGCGTGCTGACGATCGATGGGAAGGTGGTGCTGAAAGAGGGGAAGTTGCTGGTTTAATTTTTTGGTGAGAGATACGCCTCCATCTAGTCCTTGTCCGTTTAAGCACTTTGGCAAGTTTCTCGTTTTTATGAGAGTGTGATTTGTGTTTTTTGTAGGGTGATGAAGTTTTCTTTTTCGAGCCTTTGGAGAATGGAGTCGACTTTGGTTTTGTCCGCACGATAGGTGCTTTTAAGCACTTTAGTCAATGAAAGTAGGGACTGGGGTGATTTGGCGGTGAGTATTTTGAGGATGGCGCCGCGGAGCTGGCGGTCGGAGCCGACGAACTTGGACTGTTTGGTGTATGACTGGCTGCGGGAGCTGAGATTGCCGTGCACGGATTTGAGATGGGCGCCGTAGTCCATGAGGGCAGCGTACCACTGGCGCGGGTTTGACTCGTTGAGCGTCGCTTGAACGAGTGAAAGTATTTCACTATCGGTGACCGCGCTTTGGTCAGCGAAAAAGTGGTGGATATAGACCGTGCGGATGTTGGTCTCGATGACACTCACTGGTTGGTTGTAGGCAAAAGCCAAGATAGCGGAGGCGGTATAGGGACCAAGGCCAGGGAGGGCAACAAGCTCTGCGAGAGTGTGTGGAACAACTCCGTTATGTTGGCTCGTGATTGCTTGCGCGGCTTTTTGGAGATTGAGCGCGCGGCGATTGTAGCCGAGGCCGGACCACAATCGCAGAACGGTGCTTTGCTTGGCGCTAGCTAGATCATGGATGGTGGGGAACTCGGCGAGGAAGGTGAGGAATTTGGGGATGATGCGATCGACCTGGGTCTGCTGCAACATGATCTCGGAGACGAGTATGTGATATGGGGTAGTATGAGTAGTGCGCCAGGGGAGCGTATGGCGGCCATGCTGCTTGTAGTAGCTAAGCACTGTCTGGCGGAATGTCTTTACTTCGTGGTCAGATACCATTGGGCTATTGTAGCTGAAGTCAGACTCAATAGGGGCTGTCAACACCAAATAGAAATGTCCGCTTTTCTGCAACATAGAAATGTCCT
>CAYILS010000062.1:0-5274 GCA_964364325.1 uncultured Pseudomonadales bacterium | reverse complement strand
TTCTTTGCGCAACTTGAGGTCGAGCGTGCGGCGACCATCCTCGAGCAATTTATCAATCTTGAGATTGCTAAAGTGGGTAAAGTTGGTGGCCTGGGTAGAGTGCCAAATGGTGTACTGATCGGGGTCGAGGGGTGGGGTAAAGTCGGCTAGGAGTACCTGGTAGTCGCTCGTGACGCTCGAAACCACTTTGACCTCTACTTGGATGCCAAGGGTCTCCCGCCAAGAGGCAGCGATAACTTCTGCAATATCTAGATACTGGAGCATGGTTTTGAGTTCGAGTTTGACACTACTAGGGTCTTTGATATCCTGAGCGAATAACGTCTTCGCCCGCTCAGCATCGTAATCGTACGTTTTGACCAGATTGTTATATGCCCACGAGGATTTGTTGATCGGTGAGATGGTGCGCTCGTGACCGAAGGTTTTGTCTTCTATGGCGTAGGCCAGTGCTTGCCTGGCTGATTTGCTGGTTAAGACCACGTCATTGTTGTTGAAAAACAAGACGCTTTGCTGGTCCTCGAGGTTGGCGTCTTCGCTTACTACCGTGGTCGTGTCACGTTTGAGCGCATCATCGACAAACGAGAGCTTTTGGACGCTATCGACCTCTCCGAGCTTATAGGCAGTCAGCGAGCTGGACTCGGTGGGATAGAACTTGTAAATCCGTCGCTCTGTTTCGTTCTCTAAAGTCAGTGATTGCAGGACACCACTATAGACTTCGGTTTTGGCGATGTGAAAGTCTCCGACTCCAACCTTATTTTTCTTCAGAATCGGGCGGCTGACTGCTGAGAGAAATGGGGCAAAGGGCTCTTTGAGCCGATAGGTGATACTCCCCTCCCCTTGCTCGACTTCGACATCTTTGAAGTTGTAACTAATATCGGCTGGGGTAAGGCTCGTGCCGTCGTGCCAGCGGATCTCAGAGTTTAGCTGGAAGGTATAGGTTTTGCCGTCATCCGTAGTCTCCCAACTACTCGCGAGCTTTGGCTCGGTTGTACCATCCGGAGAGATGGCGACGAGGCCAGAACTAAGAAGTGATTGGATGTCGGTGGGGAACGTTTCGAGCGTGTATTTGCCGATGCGGCCGATGCGAATGGTCTCTTTGGGGGATGGGATATAGCGGGCAGAGAGGAAAAAAATGAGGACAAGGCTGAGCACGATACCGGTCGTACGCACAATTATTTTACTATGACGCTCCAGAAAACTTTTGGAAACCCAGTAGTATCTGCGAATAGCTTTGAACATATGCATTACAAGGCATTGGCAAAGGCGAGCGCCACAAAGACGATCGACAGACCAATGGTCGCGTAGAAAAGAGATTTCTCCGCGCCCCTTTTGGCGTGGTAGTTACTGCCGCCAAAGACCCCGGAGAGACCGGTACCCTTGGCTTGGAGAATGATAAAAACAATCAGACAGACAGAAACAATGACTTGTGCGATAAGCGTAAACATATTAGTTATCTCCCTGGAATAACGCGCTGATCAGTGAGTAACTCAAACTCATGATGAGTGAGGAGAGCACCACTACCCAAAATAGGCTGAGGTGTCCACTGGGGAGCGAGAGGATGGGCGAGGTAAAGCCGGGGTAGTCGAAGGCAGAGATGCGGATCCCGTCGTAGACCAAATCGAATAAATAGAGGACGAGCACGCCGCTAACCCAGCGGAAGAGGCCTAGGGTGAGCAGATTGATAGGCAATAGCAAAAGTTTGATGATGGGCGAGAGAATAAAGCTAAAAATGACAAAAACGAGTGAGCCAACGAGATAAGAAACCCAATCATTTTGGATTTGGAATCCGCTCAAGAAATACCCGGTTAGATAGAAGCTGGAGGCCGTGGCCAAAATTTTGACAATAAGCTTGCGCATAGTGCCTTAATCTTATCATATAGCGAACTCCTGAGGGAGATAGCTTTTTGTACTTCGTACCTACCAAAGGGTGGGAGATAACCGACGGTATCGTTGACAACCGCCACGTTGCCACGGTTGTAGATCGTGTTGTCAATTTGCTCTGTATCCTCCTTGCGCTCTGGGACAGTGTCCGCAATCTCTACACTGACGTGCTTTTGGTTGGGAGAACTTTTGTAGGCTCCGGCCGGCAAAGGATAGCTATCCTCTTCCCCGTGACGAACAAAGGTGATGTGGCTAAAATCGAGCTTGGAGAAGTAGTCGACTCCGCCTGTGGTATTGCCCCAAGTAGGGTCGACTGAAATCCAGTGCTTAGATTGCGCATCATAATACTCTGGCCAAGCGTGTAAGATGTCGTTCTCGCTACTGCTGGGTTGCAGACTGGTATTTTTGGTAAAGCCATAGCCGTTGATTTCTCTCGACGGAATATTGTTGACTCGGGCCAGTGCGACAAAGGTGTCGGTAAACTCGGTGCAGAGTACGCCTCCCGATAACGTCAACGCGGTGGTGGCGCCCTGCCTGGCACTCTGACTGGTAACCCCGGCATAGTTGTAGATGAAATTGTCGGTCAAATACTTGTAGATATTTTGTGGCGTCTTGAGCCGCTCTCCCAGGGACTGCACGCTGCTGGAGCTAACGTCCCAGTACATCGAATGGGGTGTCTTTTGCAGTGATTTGACACTTGGATCATAGACAGTGGGAACGGGGTAGACCGTGGCGTAGACCTCGGCGCTCACCTGCAACTTCTCCTGTGGTTTGAGGGTGTAGCGGGCGAGCCAGTTGCCGCTGCTGTCGACCCTAATAGTTGAGGGCTCGGGGTTGAGTGTCCCGAGGGTGATGCGTTGGTAACCGGTGTCTGGAGGAAGTGCTAGCTCTGAATCGACCTGGCCGAGCTCTTTATTCTTGAGTTCGTAGATGAGATTGAGCTTGTAGGTGACGGATTCGCCAAAAAGGAGCGTGAGCGAGTCATTCTGATATCCTTTCCAGGTGTAGATGACGGAGTCACCGTCTGGCTCGACTAGACTGGCGGGGGGGGAGATGAGTTGGTGGGTGTCCTCTATACCTTCGATTTTGACTGTGCGAGTATAGGACTCGGCTTCGTTGGCTTTGGCGAGACGCGGGATATTGATGGTCATAGTGCTAGCGATCGTTTCGACGACATCATGAGCAGCGTAGGTCACTACTAATTTTTTTTCTTGGTCTTTGCCGATTGCCGGGTGGTTGATTTTGAGATGAATGCTCGTGACTCCATTTTGGGAGGAAGTGCTGTGTTCGAGTGGACCTGACTCGTCCGAGGTGATGAGTTCGTCTAGAGTGTCTCCACTCACTGCCAGCGTGTAGTTGGTGGCGTAGATGTGGGCTAAATTGTTTTTGAGGGTAATGGTGTGGGTGACGGTGGCCTCCCCTCCCCGAGAGATTACATATGATGAATCGAAGTTGGTCGTAAACTCAGAGGCCGCCTCGACATGTCGAGGCGTAGCAGATAAGAGATAGAAGAGAGAAGAGAGGAGGAACAAAAACTTTTTCATAGCATGTAGATTAGCACAGATCTCTCGACAATGCTCGAGATGACGAGCCAGTTGACATTAGGTCTTTGTTCGGGTACATTGGAGAAAAGGAGGCACTATGCCAATCACATTGTACAAACGCCAAAAACAAATTCTCGACTTTATCGGTCAGTATATCCAAAAGTTTGGGACCTCCCCTACCCTCCAGGAGATTGCCGATTCACTCGGAGTATCATCTCTAGCTACGGTGCACGAACACTTGCAGACCTTGACTAAAAAAGGCGTCATCCGCCGGTTTGAGGGAGCGGTACGCGGGATTGAGCTGCTAGATCACAAGATAGGTAATGCGCTGGAGAGCGTGGAGCTGCCAATCCTTGGTCTCATTGCCGCCGGTGCTCCCATCCAACCCATGACCGACCCCAATGCAACTATGAAGGTGGCTTCGAGTATGCTGTCGGGCAAGAAGCGCTCGTACGTCTTACAAGTACGCGGTGACTCGATGATAGAAGAAGGTATCCTTGATGGTGACTTTGTGGTGATTGAGGAAAAGAAAGAGGCACGCGATGGAGAAATTGTCGTAGCACTGCTGGACAATGGTCTGGCGACCCTTAAGAAATTTTTTAAAGAGGCCACGAGAATCCGGCTGGAGCCGGCCAACTCGACCATGCGACCGATCTATGCCCAGAACGTGACTATACAAGGATCGGTGGTGGGATTGGTGCGCAGATTTGGACAGTAAGCTAATCTGTATGTATAATCGACAGTTATGGAACTGATCAAGCAGGTTTTTGATTTTATTTTGCACATCGATGTTCACCTAGGTCAGATTATCGCTCGTTATGGCATGGAAACGTACGCAATCCTGTTTGGGATCATCTTTGTCGAGACCGGTTTTGTGTTTGTCCCCTTCCTCCCCGGCGACTCCCTGCTGTTTGCAGCCGGGGCATTTGCCGCTCTAGGTAGCCTGAGTATCTGGTGGTTGCTACCCCTACTGATGCTGGCGGCGATCCTGGGTGATACGGTCAATTACTGGATTGGGTACTTTTTTGGTAAAAAACTGGTGGCGAGCACCTGGATCCCGATCAACGATGATCATATTGACCAAACCAAATACTTTTTCCAGAAGCACGGTAAAAAAACGATTATTTTGGCTCGGTTCGTGCCGATTGTGCGGACATTTGCTCCATTTGTGGCGGGGATTAGTCGGATGCACTATGGCCAGTTCTTCTCGTACAATGTGGTTGGTGGAGTGGCGTGGGTATTTTTGGCGACGGTGGCGGGATACTTCTTTGGGAACATCGAGTTTGTCAAAGAGCATTTCTCCCTAGTAGTGCTTGGAATCGTGTTTATCTCGATTGTTCCCATGCTTATACCACTAGCCAAAGAATTGTTGAGTAAGAAAAAGCATGACTAATGGTTGTTTATACGTGATCGGGACACCGATCGGTAACCTAGGTGATATTACCCTGCGACAGATTGAGACTTTTGAGCAGATTGAGGTGCTGTTTTGCGAGGATAGCCGAGTAAGCAGCCGACTGATTAACCATCTTTTAGAAAAGAAATTGATTACCAAGAAACCGAGATACGTACCCTACAATGAATTTAACGAGGACCGAATCTTTAGTCAGCTCGTGCAGATGGTCAGTGAAGGAATCCAGGTAGGACTCGTGTCGGATGCCGGGATGCCCGCCATCTCTGACCCAGGATACAAAGCTATTCGTGGATGCCTGGACGCAGGACAGCCTGTACAAGTGATACCCGGACCGACTGCCTTAACTACTGCCCTGCCCTACTCGGGTATCGGGGGAGAAGTGGCGCTGTACCTAGGATTCCTCCCCAAAACGAGTGGCAAGGCGATCAAGATACTAGAAGC
>CAYILS010000061.1:0-5285 GCA_964364325.1 uncultured Pseudomonadales bacterium | reverse complement strand
TCTAGATATTTTTGGGGTGGAAGATGCCTCCGCAGACGCCGAGGTCATCACTCAAAACCTCGATACATACATGAAGATTGGCTTCAAAAAACCCGTTATTATCTTTAACAACCGCGATCTCATGAAGGGTATCCCTTACGAAGCGATTGTCGCCATCGACAAACTCAAGAAAATCGGCAAAGACGGGGTGATCGAAGACATGGTCAAAAAGAATATAGCGCTCGAAACTGCCAAATCTTATTTTGAGCAAGTCATGAATATCAAGCCAGACGAAACCATCAGTACAATCATCAACTACCTAGAAAAATCTGGCTTTAGTTCTGAGTTTTACCGTTTCGAGCCTACGCTGGCTCGCTCCTTCTCTTATTCACAAGGGCCTATCTGGGAGATTGTGATCGAGGATTATGCAGTTGGATCTGTCGGTGGTGGCGAGCGCTACGATGGCATGATGGAGCGCCTCACGGGGCAGAAAATCCCCGCAACAGGCATCGCCTTTGGCTTTGACCGCACCGTCGAGGCCGCCGATCAGCTCGGACTCATCCCAACCAGCAAATCTACTAGCCAAGTTCTCGTCACCATCTTCTCCCCTAACCTTCAGGGTCAGGCCCTGCAGGTCGCATCCATACTGCGCCAGGCTGGCATTAACACCGAGCTCTACCCCGACCCCACTGACAAGCTGGATAAGCAGTTCAAATACGCGGATAAAAAAGGCATCCCCTTTGCCCTAGTCATCGGCGACGACGAGTCAACCAAAAATATGGTCACGCTCAAAAATTTGGCTACTCGCGAGCAAACAACACTTCCCCTTTCGGAAGCTATTAAAACATTGAGTAATTGAGTATTGTTTGGTGATTGATTATTGGTGCTTGGTTATTGTCTAATGTACTCAATGTCCAAATCTCGCCGCCTGGCCTACCTCGCCCTCACCATCAACGCCATCATCTGGGGTTCTGCCTTCCCCATCGTCAAACCTGCTTTTGACTTCATCTCCCCCACCCAATACCTCTTCCTCCGCTTCCTGTTTGCTGGGATCTGTTCACTCCCCATTTTTCTCTATTACTACTTCAAAAAACATCCAAAGCCATCTTACATCATCAAAGCATTGCTGTTGGAGATCATAGGACTGCCGATACCCCTCATATTACTCTACACTGGACTCTCGCTCACCTCCTCACTCGAAGCCTCACTTATTGGCGCCACAGGTCCCATTTTTGTCGTACTCGGAGGCGTGTGGTTCCTCCACGAACGGGAAAGTAAGCGGGAGTGGCAAGGACTGGCACTCTCACTGTTTGGCTCCCTCATCCTGGTCATCGCCCCAATGTTTAGCCATGGGTTAGACACGCCGATGGGCACTGTAGGCAATCTATATATTCTTGGCTACAACTTGCTCTACGCGATCTATGCCATCACTGCCAAAAAGTTTTACAAGACCCGCCCACCCCTCTACCTCGGCTCCCTCACCTATCTCGCCACCGCCCTCATTTACGGCTCAATTTTGACATATCAAGGACAGCTTGCTCCCGTATTTGAGTATTTGAGAATTTGGGATTGGAGAATTATGCTTCCCGTCCTCTACATGGCCATCCCCGGCGGCATCCTTGCCTTTGCTCTCTACCTGTACGCCCAGAGTAAAATCGAGGTGTCGGAGGCCAATCTATTTACCTACTTAAATGGGGTCGTCGCCATTCCCGCCGCCTATTTCCTCCTAGGAGAAACGCCCTCACTCCTCACTGTCCTGGCCATACTTCTCATCGGCGCCGGTGTCTACCAAGCAGAAGAAAAATCATAGCTATTAAACAGTGTTATGCGTGCCCGCCCTCCATTACTAAAAACCAATCACTATGTCGTACATCTACTGTTAATAAAGTATTTTCCCCGAGCAACAATATGATCAATTCAGGCGTCAGACAACTCCACAAACTCACCACTCGATCGCCTAATTGAAATTCCTCACCATGAGGTGCACCATAGTAAGTGGCCATCCTCGCACCTTCTATATTCAGTCTAAGATGCTGCAACGGTCCTACAACCTTACAGTCACCAGATTTATCCATCGTAACTCTTATTCCATTATCTTCTGCTGTTGGGCACATAGTATGTTTACCTCTCCGAAAAGATCTGGTACAATATACCACATGAAGTCAAACATCCACCCAACATACAATCAGATCACCGTCACCTGCTCTTGTGGTGCCTCGTTCCAGACGGGCTCCACCAAGACCGATTTCGCTACCGATATCTGCGCCAAGTGCCACCCCTTCTTCACCGGTGAGATGCGCTTCGTCGACCAGCTCGGTCGGGTAGAGAAATTCCAGGCCAAACAAAAAGCTGCTTCTGGCAAAAAAGCCAAAAAAGACCGCAAAGGTTCTCAGTCTGGTCCCAAGACTCTGACCGACATGCGAGCGACTCAAACTAATTAGCTCGTCCTGAGCATAGCCGAAGGACGCGCCCCTCACCTTTCCTTGCTCTATAATATTATTATGCCGACAGATTTGCGTGCCCTCATTGATAAATACGACAAACTAGTCCAAGAGTCCGGCAACCCCGCCAACTCTGGTAGATTGGCCGAGCTAGGGGAAGAAATCTCCGATCTATCACCCAAAGCCGAGCTAGCCCGGGAGATTCTCTCGCTCCAGAAACGAGTCACAGAAAACAAGGAACTAGCAACGGGCACCGACGAACTTGCGGCAATGGCTCGTAGCGAAATCTATACCCTAGAATCTAGCATCTCTCTCCTATCTTCTAAATTGGCCTCCCTAGAGACTTCCGCCGATACCGAGCAAGACAAACGCCCCGCTATTATCGAGTTCCGCGCCGGCGCCGGTGGCGACGAAGCCAAGATCTGGGCCGCCGATCTCGAGCGGATGTACAAACGCTTTGCCGAGATCCAAGGTATTAAATACGAACTCATGGACGAAGGGACCTGGCTCTTCTCCGGTCGCCCCAGCGACCCCACACTCCCTCAGGGCGCCTACGGGCTATTCAAGTGGGAGAGCGGCGTCCACCGCGTCCAGCGGGTCCCAGCGACCGAGTCTCAGGGCCGTATCCACACTTCAACCGCCAGCGTGGCCGTACTACCCAAAGTCGACGCCCAAAAGATCACGATTCGTGACGAGGACTTAGAGTGGCAGTTCTTCCGAGCCGGCGGCCATGGCGGCCAAAACGTGAACAAGGTCTCTACCGCTGTCCGCCTCATCCACAAACCCACCGGTATCGTCACCGTCTCCTCTCAGGAGCGCTACCAGCAGAGCAACCGTGACATCTGTCTCGATTTCCTCCGTTCCAAACTGTGGGAACTCCAAGAGGAGGAGCGCATCGCCAAGCTCGAAGCCACCCGTCGCTCGGCGGTCGGTCGCGGCTCCAGAGCCGAGAAAATCCGTACCTACAACTTCCCCCAGAATCGCGTCACCGACCACCGGGTCGGCCTCTCCTGGCACAACCTCGAAGCGATCCTCGAAGGTGACCTGACCGATCTTTTATTCCAACTTAACCAAGAGATCAATAAAGAGCAAGTTTAATGGGGACTTTCCATACTCACCAGAAAAATGAACACTGTCCAATGACATCTCTACTACTTTCTCTCAACCTAACCCAACTCCTGAACCTCATTACGACACTCTTGAGCGTGCAATTCCTTATCTATTAATTGCTGAATACTCATCGCACTCTCGCCTTTTTTTATCAAACCTACTATCCTCGTGACCATTTCTTGATGTAGATCAGTCATGCAAATCACTCTCTCAAAGCCCATACTCCCCGCAACTTCCGCCGCTTCTACTGTTTCCAAGAGTAAGACCGCGTCATCTTTTCCACGAAATTTAGCTCTACGTCGAAGTGCAGTTGCTATTGTCTCTTCATCACCAGACTCGACTACCAAAATTACTGGTTTGGATTGAATAGGCGTAGGACCATTGGACGAGTCAATATCTCTCAATCCAAACGCTTTCAAAAATGGGATCCTATTTAAACCAGGAATCGACGTTCTAATACCATATACAGATTCGACTCCATTCTCAGTCACTTTTTTAAGCTCCTGTAAAACTAAAGCCATATCGTCTACTATTACCGTCCGACGATCCATATTGTATCCAATCTGCTTCCCTCGTGTCTCCATCAAATCACGAAGAACTACCTTTTCGTTCGTGTTCGTTAGAACTGGCATATGAGCGTCACCAAAACGTACCATAATCGACCGCGGTGTGAACTGGTCGTCTTCCAACATCGCAACGACCGCTTTATTCCAAGCAGTATGACCAGCCTCTTGTCGAGCAAGTGAAATTGACGACCCTCCCTGATGACTCACGGATGTCGCTATAGTCTCTCCAAAGGCGAAGGTTGTAAATACTGGAATTCTATCCAATGAGATGCTCGATAGATACTGATGAAATAAGTTCTCGTCCCTAACCTGAGCTAGAGCAAATCTATCTGTAGTAAACATGTTAACTGTAGCATCCATTAAGTCTAAGTTTATATAGCTAGGTCTAGTAAGCGTGTCGAGCGATCGTGCCACCATTGCGTTATCAAAGGCAGGTAAAATATTAAATACTTCACCGTTAAATAGGTCAGTTACTGTTGGATGACCCGTACCTCCTAGAACAAAAATAGTTTCACCTTTTGACTGTAATGATTCCGTTCCATTTTGGATTCTATTCTTTTTCGCATCATTCATTTTTTCTACACCATACATAGTCTTAAGTCCCACATATCCTATAAGCAACAGATCAAGAGCTTTGTCGGCAATAAATTGGATAGTAGGGCCAGCGACTTCGTCTCTTAAGTTAGGATTTAACATGATTGATCCCGCTAATAACCCTAAAGCAGCTGCTCCAGCATCGACCAAACCAAATCTGAAAGACTCATTAAAAGTCTTTATCTTTCTAGATATATTTTCTCTAAGGTTCATTCAACGTATTATAGGACAAATTTACCTCAAGTCAAGACAAAAATAGTTCTCACCACTTTCCCGGCGGTATCAATGACTGCAAGGCAGCCAGACCTACGTTTCCACTCTCTCTCAGTTTTTCAAAAAATTCTCTCTGATCAATCACATTGTGATGCATCGCAAATGCTAAAATAACAAGAAGTTCATCTTGAGCAGCTATCTTCTTTACCCGCTCATGCCACACGTCATAGTCGGCCCACCATTGCTGGCTAGACTCTCCACCTTGTTCTACCTTCTCTTCCATTTGACTATGAATTTGATCTCCGACGCGTTCAGCTTCTCCCTCTCCTAAGGGCTCAAATGTTAATTAGTTGATATATTTTCTCTCAAGTGTCATACTGAT
>CAYILS010000060.1:0-5390 GCA_964364325.1 uncultured Pseudomonadales bacterium | reverse complement strand
CTGCTCTGCATGGCGGAAGGAAGGGGTGGGGGGAGGGAATCCGCCATGCAGAGGGTACAAATACCCCGCCGTCAAGGTCACGAAGTGACCTATACCGCCTGTTTTTGCCGTCAGGCAACTGTGTTGGCGTTTTCGTCTCTCCCGCCTCGCCACAATATGGAGTTTTTATCTTCATCTGGCGGGCGAGTCCTAAAAAATACAAATTGCGTGCGGGAGAGACTCACGCCGAAGGCGTGACGCAAACAGGCGGGATCACCGATTTTATCGGTGCGACGGCGGGCACCATTTGCAAGGGTTCATACAATTTTGAGATTTTCGGACACAATCAGGGTGATTGTGTTATAAAATGAGTTCTGACTTTGTTATACAGGGGCTCCAAATCATTATTGCTACAACCAGTATTCTATAATTATGAAAATCGCAGTGATTTTAGGTAGTACTAGGCCGAAATATAGACTGGGTGAGCGAGTGGCGAAATGGGTCACGAACGAGACATTAAAATTTTCACCGGTAGAATTTCAATTTCTTGACTTAAGAGATTACGACCTACCCTTTTTTAATGAAGAAAGTGGTCCTAGAGGGAATAAGCATCGTCAGGTAACGGAAAATGTCGCTAAGTGGCTCAAGGACATGGAGAACGCGGATGGCTATATTTTTATAACGCCCGAATATAATGAGGGGCCAAGTGCCGCGCTTAAAAATGCCATAGATTTTCTAGCCTTTGAGGTTTTGAGAAAACCGGCGGTTATTATTGGTTATTCCGATGGGTCAAATGGCGGCATGTACGCGCCCATTCAACTTCGAGTGAACCTTGGTGAGGTGGGTATGGTGGCGTTAAAAGCACAACAAATAATTCTTAACGCGGATACGGTAATATCGGACGATGGTAAGGCGATTCCAACCGAAAAAAACGCTCTTGAGCGAAGATTCTCTCGATTAGTAGGTGAGTTGCTTTGGTTTACTGAAGCATTGAAGCTCGCCAGGGAAAAGAATTAATTTACGCCTGACGTTAATTTTCTCGGACTGATTTGGTATACTGTTTTTATGCAAAAGATCTCGCCTTGTCTTTGGTTTGATATGAACTGTGCAGAGGCCGTGAACTTTTACGTGTCCGTATTCCCTAACTCCAAGATATTAGCGACCCACTATTACCCAACTGATATTGATTTTGAGCCCTTTAAGGGTATGGATGGCAAGATAGTCACGACCATCTTTGAGCTCGACGGATTTACCTTTCAGGCCCTCGATGGCGGTGAAACGTTCAAAATGAATCCTTCTGTGTCGTTTATGGTTAACTTTGACCCATCGCGGGAGAAAAATGCGCAGGAGCGACTGGATACTATGTGGGCTAAGCTGAGTGAAGGCGGCGAAGTACTGATGCCCTTGCAAGAGTACCCCTTTTCCAAGCACTATGGCTGGGTGCAAGACAGATTTGGGGTCTCATGGCAGCTGATAATGACCGATCCCGACGGGGAACCACGACCCAATATCGTTCCTAGTGTGCTGTTTGTCAAAGAAGTGAGCGGCAAAGCCGAATCAGCGCTCGACTACTACGCGTCACTTTTTAAAAATTCTCACCTTGGGATGGTGTCTCACTATCCAGACGGGCAAGAACCAAATATCAAAGGGGTGATGTTTGCTGAAGCCAACCTAGATGGGACTTGGATTGCGGCGATGGACGGCGGAGACTCCCACAAATTTGCGTTTAACGAAGGGATCTCCTTCGCCATTGAGTGTGTTGACCAGGCTGAGGTGGACTACTTCTGGAACAAGTTTGTGAGTGATGGAGGCGAGGAGAGCCAGTGCGGCTGGCTCAAAGACAAATACGGATTCTCCTGGCAAGTGGTGCCCAAGCGACTGGGCGAGATGATGAAGGACCCTGACAAAGGCAAAGCGAATCGTGCTTTAGCGGCCATGCTCCCCATGCAAAAACTAGATGTGGCGACACTCGAAAAAGCATACAAGGGCGAGTAATCTTAGTTATTAAGTTTCAGGCTCGAATCACTAAGTTTTTCTTAACTGATTAGATTATATCGACCATCGGGATATATAGCATAACCAGTCATATTGTTGAAGTTCTTATTTGTTAAAATTCCTCGCGCATGTACGTATGGCAAGTCATTCATCATCTCACTGTGCGCGATAATAATTACTAATGTAGTGATGGGTAGAATTTTCGATAATACTTGCTTTAAGGTTGCTTCTTCGTCGTAAGTTGGACTTGGTTTTAACATATTTCTGGTCGAAGATGTAGTGGAAAGTCGTGCGAGACGATCGACACTAATTTTCAAAATACTGCCTATTATATTGGCTGTTTCTTCTAGTCGATAGGCATTTCCGGTTAGAAGCTGGGTGCTTTCTGGCGCTATGACACCCAATCTATACGCAAATGTTTTTGCTTGACTCTTACCATTTTCAGTAAGATGGCCAGTCACTCTATCGGGCTCTGCATGTCGAACTACGATTAACTTTTGGGAGTATTGTTCCACCATATATTGCGGTGAATTATATAATACGTTCGTCCTAACGTACATTTTTTGCCTTTTTCTCTGTTTTGATATAGAATGACATAGCTAGAAATATTTCACTCTGGAGTACGTCATGCACAGCTTTAAAACAATTCGTAACGTGGCAGTAATTGCACACGTTGACCATGGCAAAACCACTCTGGTGGACGCCATGCTTAAACAGACCCATACCTTCCGCGAGAACTCGGGGGAAATGGCTCAAACCACGATCTTGGACAGCAACACCCTAGAGCGCGAGCGCGGTATTACTATTCTGGCCAAAAACTGCGCGATCTTCTATGGTGACACCAAAATCAATATCATTGATACTCCGGGACACGCCGACTTCTCCGGAGAAGTGGAGCGGACGCTCTCCATGGCCGACGGCGCCCTGCTGATCGTCGATGCGCAAGAAGGTCCGATGCCCCAGACCCGCTACGTGCTGAAGAAAGCGCTTAAACTGAACCTGAAAATCATCGTGGTCATCAACAAAATCGACAAGCAATATGCCCGCGTTCCCCACGTGATCGCGAAAATCGAAAACCTTTTCCTCGAGCTGGCACACGAAGATCACCACCTCGAGTTTCCTGTGCTCTACGGTGTGGGGCGCGACGGTAAGGTCTTTAGCAAGCTCCCCGAGATCTATACCTCCGATATGACTGGCAACGTGATCCCCCTCCTCGACAAAATTATCGAGTATTTCCCCTCCCCCAAGGCAGATCCTGGCCATACCTTTAAAATGCTTGTGTCCTCGATTGATTACAACCCTCACCTCGGTCGGATTGCGATTGGCAAGATTACGCAGGGATCACTGAAGATGGGTCAAAGCATTATCTTGACTGACAAGCCCGGCAAGCCCTTTACCGTCAACCGCATCCTGCTGGCTGAGGGACTGGGTAAAGTTGAAGCCGAGCTGGCTCAAACTGGCGATATCGTGGGCATCCCCGGGATGACCGAGGTGCAGATTGGACTGACGATGTCTGACCCGTCTGATACTGAGGCCTACCCCACCCAAGAAATTACCGAGCCCACCCTCCACATGACGATCGGCGCTAATACCTCACCCCTAGCTGGTCGCGAAGGCAAGTTTGTGACGAGCCGCCAAATCGAAGAGCGCTTGTATAAAGAACTAGAGTCAAATCTCTCCCTTAAAGTCGAAAAACTGGACAATGGTAAGTATAAAGTGTCGGGCCGAGGAGAACTCCATCTATCGATTCTTCTGGAGACTATGCGACGCGAAGGCTACGAAATGGAAGTGGCTAAACCAGAGGTGATCACCAAGCGGGATGAAAATAACGTCAAGGTTGAGCCGGTGGAAGAAGTCGATGTGGTCGTGCCAAGTGAGTACCAAGGAGTAATTAACCAGGAAATGGGCAAGCGCTATGGCACCATGATCTCGATGGAGCCGATCAGTGATACCGAAGTCGAATTTGTCTACCGCATCCCCACCCGTAACATCATTGGGCTCCGCACGCTCCTCCTCACTTTGACTAAAGGGACCGTCCTGTTCTCTAGCCAAATTGATGGGTACGAGCCTATGGGTAAAGAACTCCCCAAGATCCGCTCAGGCGTGATTGTGGCGACCAACCCAGGTGACTCGCTGGCTTATGGCCTAGCTGCGGCAGAAGGACGTGGGACCCTGTTTATCGGCCCCGCAGTGCCCGTGTACCAAGGAATGATTGTGGGATCTAACCCCAAGGAGCAGGACGTGTGGATGAATGTGCGTAAGGGTAAACAGCTGACCAACATGCGTTCCAAGTCCTCAGATGGCGTGATCCAGCTGGCACCACCTCTCTCCATGTCACTTGAACAATCGATCGATTTCCTCGAGCAAGATGAGCTGCTGGAGATTACTCCAATCTCATTGAGATTGCGCAAGAAGAATTTGACGGGGATAGAGAACAATCGTGGAAAACAGAAGAATTAAATTCTATCGCCTGTATACCTCATCTTCCTCAAAATCAACTATAATCTCGTCAGTTTGGATGATATGTGTAATCTTCCTCTCGTGTTGAGCCGCTGGACTACTACGTCCCTTCCATAAGTTGTCATATCCTTCAATGGATACTTCGGGATCAAGATGTATACCGTCTTCTTTTAAAACTTCTCCCATAGTGCCGAGGAGAGGACTTGAACCTCCATGAATTACTTCACACGCTCCTGAAGCGTGCGCGTCTACCATTTCGCCACCTCGGCTCAGGAGTGATTATACCTTAGCTTTAGGAAAGTTTGGATTTGAGGCGCTTGGCTTCTTTGGGGAATTTGATGGCGTAGGCATGAAGGATGATCTCAACCGCTTGGTCGAGCGAGAGATTGTCGGTGGAGATAACTACGTCATAGTTCCATGGGTTGTGTGGGTTGCTACCAAAGTACTGACGGATAAACTGGTTGCGCTGGTGCTCGACCTGACGGACCCACTCGCGCGCAGCTTCTTTACTAGCTTTGTTTTCGTATTTGTAGGTATTGTTGACACGTGTGGTGAATGAGGCAGTAATGCGGACCCGCAAGCATTTGTCGTGGGGAAGAATATGATTGGCCCCGCGGCCTAGGATGACCATATCTCCCCGCTTGGCGGCGTGGAGAAGAATCTGTTTTAAGTGGTTGATGTAGTGGAGATCAGAGACGTAATTGGGATTAAATACAGAGTGGACAAAATCGGCGACCCAACTACGACTGTGTTCATCGACATCGGCTACTTCGTTCTCGGGGATACCTAGCTCTTGACTGAGCTCGAGCATGAGAGTTTTGTCAAATAACTGCCACCCGAGCTTTTTGGCAATTTTTTTGGCAATTGGATGGCCGCCACTACCGGGGTCGCGGGAGATGACGATGTCGGGTGACCATTCAGTTTTGATCTGGAGTTTGGCGACTTTGAGGGAAACA
>CAYILS010000059.1:0-5394 GCA_964364325.1 uncultured Pseudomonadales bacterium | reverse complement strand
GTCGCGACCGCACCAGATGAATGACCAATGATAATCGTGTTTTCGTCTGCTTTATATGCATTCTCAATATGCGGGAGCCATATATTGGCATGAGCCGCGACGGGGTCGGGCATATCCTCTACAATTACCTCGTGTCCCCTACTCCTTAGCTCGTCGCGCGCCCATGCGTACCAGTTGTCGGTTTCAATATGCGATCCGCCGTTTCCTGGAATGATAATGATTTTTGGTTTGGTCATAAATTGTCTAGCTTGTGAGCCTGATTTAAACCTTCTTCATCAAAAGGAGTGACAAACCAAGTATCGATAATTCCTTTAGCGTTTTCATTACTCGTATTCGAGTTGCCCATGACCAGTATGTTGGCATCGTTCCATTTGCGCGCAATTGCAGCAATTTCTGTTGACACACATAACGCAGCGCGCGCGCCCTTCACTTTGTTGGCAGCCATACATGCACCAGTGCCGCTCCAGCAAAAGATCACTGCTTGGTCCACCTCTCCACTGGTTACTAATTTGGCTGACTCAATACTGATATCGGCCCATTTACCATTTGGCTTGTCGAGATCACCTTTTACTAGCAACTCATGACCCAAGCTTTTGAGGTAGTTGATAACATACTCGTTAAGCGGAGTTTTTTCGTCGGAGGCAACGACTAGTTTCATAAAACCTCCTTGATAAATTGAGCTAATGCGCGACCAAGTAAGCGATTATTCTCGATATCTAGATGGACTCCGTCGAGTGGCGATGGTGCTACGACTGCGGAGGCGTCGAAACATAAGACTTTGTTATCTTTGGCAAATGCTTTAATGAGTGTGGGTAAAGCAAGTGCTTTAGGTCCGCTGCCGTGGAAAATGTTTTTGAATACTTTGTCGGTTGCGGGTTCGTCTATGACGGGGGGTGCAATAAAAGCAACTTTGGGTTTTGTGAAACCAAGGTGTTTGCACCACCATGAGATGCCACGGAGATATTTGGTGTACCCTGCCACGATTGCTTCGGGACTGAGATCGCGCGCACTATTGGTATCGTTCGTCCCTAGCCCAATGATGATCAGATCAAGCGGGAGGTGACTACCAAAGATGCCGTCAAACTGAACCAGGCCATCGCGATGAGGGAAGAACCCATTGTCGCCAGAGACTGTTCTGCCACGTAACCCTTCTTCGATAATTTCATATTCTGAACCGAGATAGTTTTGCGCGACTCCGGTATAGCGAGTGGAGGCGTCGTAGCGAGCACCGCTGCCTCCGGGGATAACCCCAAAAACAAATGAGTCGCCGTAGATGAGGATGCGTTTCGCGGAGAGACTGGTATTCATGGGTTAATTATATCAGGGTTGAGTAGTGTCGATGTTACAATTACCCCATGATCGTAGCTGTTGGATCGACTAATCCTACCAAAGTTGAACCGGTTAATAGTGTCTTCAGTCACCACTTTAAAGATGTCAAAGTCGTTGGGGTCGCTGTTGAGTCGGGTGTCAGCGACCAGCCCATGGATGATAATGAGACGTACAATGGAGCACTCAACCGAGCCAAAAACGCAATGCTGAAAGTTGAGAATGCAGAATACGGGGTGGGGATAGAGGGTGGACTACACCAACATAACTATGGCTGGTTTGAGAGATCTGTCGTTGTCATAGTCAACAAAGCGGGGGAGATAGGTGTCGGCTCATCCGGCGGACTTGTGCTACCTGAAAAAGTTATTAGTAAAATCAACAAGGGTAAAAATCTAGAGGAAGCGATTGATGAACTCTTTGGCACAAAAGAAATTGGTGAAGGCATTGGGATGTTTGGGATATTTACCAAAGGAGTTGTCACGAGATCGGAGGGGGTACGCCATGGTGTGGCATTCGCGCTAGCTCGATTCTTGCATAGTGATTTGTATTAGTTATCGCACGATGCGATTGCCGAAGAAATCTAGAAATTTGCCATAGTTACTATAGATTAGATAGATATTGAGGCCGAGAAGTGAAGAATAGACTCCGACTTTCTCCATGAATGTCCCTGTTGAGATACGCATAAAGCGAAAAGGGGGGAAGCCAAATCGAATGGGCAGTGGAAAGAGCCAAGGGACACCGTTTTTGGTAATTGTATCCATCACTAGGTGCGAGAAGAAACCCAGCATAAAAGACCACCAGACTAGATTCATATCGATTAAGATGATGGTTGAGAGATACCTGAGGAGTAGATGAATTAACCACCCATAGAGTGCCATACCGATGATGGAGTGAGAGATGTGGCGGTGAGTACCAAAGAGTGGTGAGAGTATATAGCCCAGAAATGAGGCCGCTGGTATCTCTTTGTAGAACTCGGCTGTGGGCTGGTCGAGATCGGGGAAAGCGGTACCTATCTGGTTGGCTATCCCCACTGCCACGAGCGTCACAAGCGAGATCTGCGTAGGCATGTATATGAGAAATGCAAACGTTAGTGCAGTGAGTCCAGCTAGGTCATGGGTGCGCTCGGTCATACACTATTTATACACGAGTGAGGGCGATTTTTTGAGCATGTGTTAGTTTCTTGAGTACTGCTTCCCTCTTTAGTGCACTGGATTTATCTGGTAGCTCTTCTGAGTAGACTACCATGACTGGTTTATGACTGCGAGTGTAACTGGCGCCTTTGCCCGCTACGTGTGTGAGAAACCGCTTACTAACATCATTGGTTGAACCAAGATAATAACTACTATCTGAGCATAAGAGCATATACACAAAGTAAGACATGATATTTATCCCTGTAGACGTTTAACAAGCATGGTTACAAGCCGGCGAGGCGTGATACGGATAAGAAAGGCGGCAATCCGATTGACAATTCCATAAATGGCAACTCGGTCCCCTCTCATCATGGCCTTGTAGCCATACTGGGCAACTTGGGCGGATGTTGGCATCCCTCCAGGGAAAAAGCGGATCACATTTGGTTTATTAGCAGCATGCCAAAAGTTTGACTCTGTCGGGCCAGGACATAGTGTGGTAAGTGTGACGCCCGTACCGCTTAGCTCCTCGGCGACAGCTTCAGAGAAGTGGAGTACATACGCTTTGCTGGCATAATAAATAGCCATGAGTGGACCAGGCTGGAAAGCTGCACCACTAGCCACATTGACAATTTTCCCAACACCACGCTTTTTCATTCCCGTAGCGTACACTTTAGTGAGGTAGGTCAATGTTTTCATATTCAAATCGATCATTTTCTCTTCTTTACCCCAATGATTGTCGACAAAGTAGCCATAGTCGCCAAAACCTGCATTGTTGATCAAGTAATCGGGTTGGATTTTGTGACTGGATACAAACTCGACCAATTCCATCACGATGCTTTGCTGAGACAAATCTCCGGGAAAGATCAAAACTTTGATTTTGTGTTTGGTCGTCAGTTGATCGGCCAGACTAACTAACGCGTTTTCATTGCGCGCGGCGACGACTACATTTACTTGATGCTCTGCGAAAATATGAGCAAATTCCTTCCCGATACCACTACTAGCTCCGGTTACGATTGCCCAACTTGAATTCTTCATTTATGTGCTATATTACTCTAATGGAAGAGAAATGTCCCAAATGCGGTAAAGATTTGAGTCCAGTCGCTGAAACTAAGACCGGTCGTCAGCTACAACGTTGCAGTGGTGGGAGCTGGAACCCCGATACCCGCAAAAACGAAGGCTGTGATTACGTCAAATGGCTCGAGGTACAACCCAAAGAACTCGATGAGAAATGCCCCAAGTGCGGTAAGCCACTTGTGCTAAATGTCACCCGGTTTGGCAAGAAAATGAAGAAGTGTTCAACCAATGTGTGGAACGCCGAACTCAAGAAAGCCGAGGGCTGTGATTACATCGAATGGATCAATGGCACAACCGAAAAGCTGGATGAAGACTGCCCAGAGTGTGGCAAGAAACTAGTACTTTACACAACCGCCGCTGGCAAAAAAATGAAGAAATGTTCAACCGCTGGATGGGACCGTGACAAAAAAGAGGCTACCGGGTGTACGTATGTAGAATGGCTCAAGGCCGACCAATACGCGCCAAAAAATGACCAGGGTGATGAGTTCCTCCCACCTGAGCCGATGCCAAGCGATTTAGAGAGTTAATTTCTATTCCCCTAGTCAAACGGATTATTGATTAAGTGTTCAAAGGGCATTTGTTCTGCAATGATTCCGATAGACTTACCGTACTCCCTAGCCTTCTTTAGTTGTGGATCGCTCTTAGTAAAAGTAAATAATTTGTTGTGAAATATAACGACCATACTATCATCTTTACATAGATGCGTATAAAAAGAGTCTTTTATATTTAATTTCACCTTATCGACATATTTATTCTTAAATCCATCTGTAATTTCAATACTATGAAAAGTCAGTATACGATTTTCTTTTTCCAGTTTACTTATCTTGGTTGCAACAATTTTTACTTCTTTTAATAGGGATTCGTCGATAAGACTTTCTTCGATAATTACACCTCGCCATACATTCATGACTCTAATTTATACCCAAACTATAACCGAAGTCAAGTTTCTTTTTTCTTGTAGTACCCCACCAGGAGCGGGAGTGCAAAGGTAGTCGCGTAGTAGAGGTAGACATCGAACTTGTAGTACCCGTCTACTGGTTTGAATAGTTTGACTAGGAGAAAGTAGTCCAAGACTACTGCCATTAGTGTCCATACAATCGAGATGGCTAGGTAGCCGCGGAGCGGGCGAGCTGAGATTTTTTTACATAGTACCCAGACAGTGAGGAAGATTCCAATGGGCATAATTGCCCAACCAATAAATTCTGGTGGCATTATAGCGAAGAACACAATCCCCAGGATATATCCGATGAGCCAGAGCAATGCTCCCCAGCCGAAACTGTCTTTGAGTAGCTGTTTGTTCATATTTTTCACCTCCTTACAACTTGAGTAGTGTCAGCGCGTGGTAGACCAGGATGGCTGGCCAAAAGACTGCTTTGACAATTCCCATGACTACCTCGTTCACCCCTTGAGCGTTCTGCAAGAAGTAGAACGCAGTCCCGATCATGCCTAGTCCGTACACCCCGTTGCCGGTACTGACGGTTGGACCTTTTTTGCATGTACACTCTTTGCATTCTTCCATTATTTTTTTCATATCGCTCCTTATAACTTTTATGAAACCATTATAGTTCCTGGGCTTTCAAGTCGTCAATAATTTCTTTGGCGTGAACGAGTGGGTTTACTTTTTCGTATATCTTTACAATGACACCCTTTGGGTCGATGAGATAAGTCATACGAAAAATTCCGTCGTACTCCCTACCCATAAACTTTTTTTTACCCCAAGCCCCGTAGGCTTTAATCGTCTCCAAATTTTCGTCACTTAATAAGGGAAAATTAAGATTGTATTTGTCCGCGAACTTTTTGTGTGATTTGACTAAATCACACGCGACCTCACGGTCGCGGGGTTAATTGAGTTCAAGCGTTGCTT
>CAYILS010000058.1:0-5441 GCA_964364325.1 uncultured Pseudomonadales bacterium | reverse complement strand
CAAAGGGGGTGAGCTCAAAGGCACGAAAAATGAATTTGGCCGGCGGATAGACGGTGGAAGTCTGATATTCTGATTTTACAAACTCCGCGAGTTTCACGAAATACTCTTTGTCAAACTCACCGCTTAAAACCTTTTTCCAGCTGGGCTCAATTTTTACATCCATAGATCTACTATTGTAGACGACGAAGCATTTCTAGGCTATCAATCTGCAGTTTTGAGACTGCACACCACTTTTTGCCTAAATCTTTTAGTGATGCACCAAAATGGTAGATATCTTTGCTATCAACAATCAAGAATCTATCGTGTGCTGATGTCAATACCTTTAACTGGATGGGTGGGTATTGCGCATTATGTTTTTCAAGATCTAGTGATAGCTCAGCATTTATATGTTTGCAGTATATTGTGGCGTCAACACCTACCTTCCGTTTTGTAAGTAGTAGCAGTACCGTTTCATCAATAAAGTTGTCGATTAAAATAATTTCTGCTTTGGCGGAGCGAATTAGTTTTGAGACAAATGTATGGGCATCAAAAACCTGTCCGTCAAAGTATAGCTTTTGCTTGGGGCGGTCGTCGTTACCTGCGAGGGCGTCGAACACTTGGTTAATTTTCTTTTCGGTTTCGAGTTGTTTTTGTTCGACAAGATCGAGTCTAGTAAATATTTGAGAGTTGGCTTGAATTATTTTACGCATCGCAACAAACTCGGTGATAATCCTGACGCTTACCTGTACTGCAACTTTACTTTTAAGGACTACTGAGAGCATGGCAACTCCTTGTTCGGTAAAAACGTGAGGAAAGTATCTACGACCACCTTTTCCTTTTGAGGTCACAATTTGTGACCTCAAGTTTGCATATTCTGTTTTAGTCAACCTAAAGTAAAACATTTCTGGAAAACGCGCGAGATTTCTTTTTACAGCCTGATTTAATACTTTAGTTGGTACCTGATATAGTCCTGCTAAATCCTCATCGAGCATGACCTGGAGCCCGCGTATAGTATAAATTTGTTGTCTAATATCAGCGGGAATTAGTATTTCTTTGGGCATAGTTATATGCTATACCCAAATTATAACCGAAGTCAAGAAAGATAGACTATACTTTAGTCATGTCGTGGCAACTACTAACTGGATTAAGCGTTCTTTTGTATTCGATAAATGGACTACTTCATCGTGTACTCATGAAAGACAGCAAGTCGGATCCGCATGCTCAAGCGTTTATGTTTACATGTCTGGTTGGCATCTTTGGGTACATGATCGCAATCTACAACGGTGGGATAAAGAGCTATATAAGCACTGCTCAGCTACCCTCTTTTCTCCTCATAGCGGCACTTATTACAATTGGTAGCGTCTATGCGTTCAAAGGCTACAAGAGCATTGATGCGTCAGAACATACGATTCTCCTAACCTCTTCAAAGCTATGGTCGCTGATCGGAGCCGTGCTTTTGCTGGGTGAAGTTATCACTACCCACAAATTTGGAGGGGCGTTACTGATTATAGTTGGAGTCATAATTGCGGAGTGGCGTAAACACAAGTTCCAGCTCAACATTGGGGCGGGCTATGTACTCCTAGCGGCGTTAAGTTACGCCGGGGGAGAAGTACTATCATTTTTGACGCTGCGCAATTTTGACAGTACAGCCTTTTTAATTTATGGGTCGATACTTAGTGCGATTATGCTGGCGGTGACTAACCCGTCACTCTTTACTCATTTGCCTTTTTATACCAAACCCAGGAATCTTGCTAACATTATTGTCGTCTCTGTGAACGATACTCTTGCGACGTTGTTCTTGTTTAACGCATACCAGTTAGGGCGGAATGCACTACAGATTGGGCCAATTATGGCGACTCAGACCATTGTGACAGTACTACTTGCCTACCTATTCCTGAGAGAGAAAGATCATATGCCACAAAAAATTGTCGGAGCGCTCTTGGCCGTGGGTGGGACAGTGTTGCTGATAAAGTAGGTGTTTAATTATACCCTTTGGCTTGGAGAGCAAACGACTTGGCATAGAGGCCACCGAGTGCCAAGAGTTCTGTATGTGAGCCCTGCTCAACTACCCTACCTTTGTCCAAGACCATGATCCGCTGTGCGTTGCGAACTGTGGAGAACCGGTGGGAGACAATGATGAGGGTTTTGTTTTGGATCGTACGGTAGAGTTCATTAAATATTTTATACTCAGAGACAGCGTCGATCGAGGCGGTGGGTTCGTCCAAGATCATCACGCTAGAGTTGCGATAAAAGATGCGCGCGATGGAGATCTTTTGCCACTGACCCCAGCTGGGCTCCTCCCCGCCATAGCGCTGGCTCATCCGGGTACCCAGACCATCTTTGTATTTCTTCCAGAACTTGGCGTCGGCGTTTTGGAGTGCATTAAGTACTGCCACTTCTTTGACCGGTTTTGTGGGGTCGCCGATTGTTACATTGTCGGCGAGAGTCATATTGCCAAAATTGTTAAACTCTTGGGTGAGATAAGCTAGGTGTTTGTACCAACTTTCTAGATTGATCTTTCGGCTATCAATCCCGCCGATTAAAATACTCCCTGCGTCTGGGTAGTAGAAGCAACAGATCAGTTTGATCAGAGTACTTTTGCCGGCGCCGTTCTCGCCCACGATAGCGATCTCTTCGCTGGAGCCAATCGTGAGACTCAGGTCTTTAAAGACATATCTATTACTACCGGGATATTTAAATGAGACATGTCGAAATTCGATGAGGGGCGGTTTGATTCCTCTGATTTTTTTGCTCCCACTTTTTATCACATTTTCCATTTCGAGAACTTGTTTAAAGTTGTCGATGTGATAACTATTCTCGGTAATGGAGACGGTCGTGTAGACAAACTGTTGGAACACCTCTCCGACCCTCCTGATCGTGTCAAAGTAAAAAGTAAATGCACCGATTGTAAGTAAACCTAGGCGCACATCTTTGATAATGATAAAGAGACTAATGCCACTGACCAAGATCGAGATGGCAGTGAGACCGATTTCGGTGGGCGTCTTTTTGATACGGATGTCCACCATTTGATTAGCGAAGAAATCGAAAATTGAGTTAAATTTGCCTACAAGATAGTCGACGGCGTTGTTGATACGGAGCTCAGCGATATAATTTTTCTGCCTGAGCTGGTAGTTGAGATCCCATCGTTGTTTATTTTTGTCGGCGTTATCCTCGTAGAGTTGCCAGTCTTTTTTGACCCAGTGGCGCTCGATCAGGTATTGAGGGATTTGGGTGAGCATGATCAGGAACCAGATGGCCGGATATTTGGGAAGGATAATCACCGTAATGGCTACGAGACTCATAAGGTTGAAGAGAAAGTTGCTAAGATCGCTGACTGTCTCACGGATGCGCCAGCCAAACTCTTCGTCAACTTTGGAAATGAGCGCAGAAGTCTCCTTTGACTCTAGGTGCTGATAGTCGAGATGGGCAACCTTCTCTATAAAGGTTTTGCGCAGATAGGCTTGGAGTTTGATATCGAGGATGCGGTTGAGCTGACCCTGCAAGAAGAAAAAGAGCGAGGTAATGAAAGCCACAAGCATGAAGAGGATAAATGGCGCTATCCAGCTATCGGAGACTGGGCTAGTGAGGGAGTCGATTAATTGACTCAAGATTTTTGCGCGGGCAAAGGGCGCGATCGAAGTAATGACTTGGGTGGCAAAGACGGCAATGAATAATCCGGGACTAAATTTGAAAAGGAATTTGGTGACCCAGAGAGTACTGCGGAAAATATCGACTAGCTTGCCTTTCTTCTTGTCCATATGAGTATTATACTACGATATCTTTTGATGTAGTTGCTTGTTACTAAATAGCTTGCACTACTCTGCTAGAATTACCTTGATGAAAGATGTCGATACGGAGGATGGAATAGAGTGTACTATCGGTGGGGTTGGGCTTACTCGGCCACAAATCGATCTTCTGGGGAAACGAGGAATAACTTTACTCGCGCTCGAAGATGCTGCGAAAAAAAGTGATACAGAGGGGATGAGGCGATATATCTACGACCTTTTAGATTCAAGGGGTGGTCAGGATGAAGCTGGAGGTCCAGGGAGAGATTATAACTATGGTAGTTCTAACTAGGTAAAACATCCAAGTAAATGATTATCAACTTATTTGTAAGCTCAATTGTAAGCTATTTTTTGATGAAAATGAATTATTTTGATATATTTTGATATATTGTGACCCCAATCGGATTCGAACCGATGTTACCAGGATGAGAACCTGATGTCCTAACCGGACTGGACGATGGGGCCCCTCGACTCGCTCCGCTCGCTCGGGGTTATAACCATGAGCAAAGTCGAATGACTATAGCCAACTTGGATTATACCAGACACAGACTGTGCTGAGGATAAGGTGTGATCAAAGAATGAAGCTAAACCAACTCGCACCACAAGAGAAAAACGTGATTGAGGACAAGAGAACTGAGTAACACCTTTCGACATGCTCAGGACAAGTTTAGCCAAAGGTAAAGGCAAAGAGCTCCACTTGGCCTTTGGGGAAGACGAGGCGCAAGTTGTGGACGCCCGGGCTATCTAGCTCGACCAAATCGTAGAGCATGTTTTTGGTAACCTCGATCGTCTTGACCAGCTTGTCATCAAGATAGACCTCGACTGTGGCGGAGCCACCGACCGGCATCATGACCAAGTGGGCTGATTTGGCGTCGAACTTGAGCTCGAGCGTGGCACCGGACTTGGGAGTCGAGGATTCTGCTTCCCTGCCCCATTCCCCCACCAGCTTGAGACCCGGGTAATCTGCCCAGCGCTTGGTACCTAGGTAGAGCTCTGGTGTGCGACCATAGGTGCGATAGGTGGGATTGTCGACGGGAGCGCTGAGGGCGAGCAACTCTTGAATAGCGAGCTCGGTTTCGTCGTAGTCGCCCTCGCCAAAGTGGGTGTACCGAATGTTGCCTTCTTGGTCGATCAAGTACTTGGCAGGCCAGTACCTGTTCTTGTATGCTCGCCAGGTGGCAAAGTCGTTGTCTTGCATGACTGGGTAGGTGATCTCAAAGTCTTTGATGGCCTCGGCCACATTATCTGTGTCTTTTTCAAATTCAAATTCGGGGGCGTGAACGCCGATTATCACGAGTCCCTTGTCGGCATACTTCTCGTGCCAAGATTTGAGATACGGGAGAGTGCGGATACAGTTGATACAAGTGTAGGTCCAAAAATCGACCAGTACCACTTTGCCTTTGAGCTGCGTCATGCTAAGAGGATTACTGTTAAACCACTCCCCTCCGACGTGGAGGTCGGGAGCGAGATTGCCTGTGCGCAAGAGCTTGACGTCGGGTTTGCCCATATCCTCTAGATTGTCTTTGACAAAGACCTTGTCCTCAAACTGGGTAAGACCGGCGCCGTACTGAGGGAATTTAGTGAGAATATACGTTTGAAAATTGCGGTCAATCCCTAAGTAAATCATGAGCGCGGTGAGGATCATCACGATACCAAAAACTTTCTGGATTTTGCCTG
>CAYILS010000057.1:0-5516 GCA_964364325.1 uncultured Pseudomonadales bacterium | reverse complement strand
ATTTCATGGTGAATGGAACTATACAATCCACCCACAAAATACTGTCAAGAGTTAGTTAATTAACGAGTGAGGCCTTAGGTATATCTATGTAGGCGATATATTCATCAATGACTACCTCGTGCGCAATGGGTATGCCAAGTCGAGTAGTTATCCACCAGACGTTAAACACCAAGAACAATTCAGGCAAGCCGAGCAAGAAGCGAGAGAGAACAAACGAGGGATGTGGAGTGATAGTTGTGCTATCTCTCCCTCACCAACTACCAAACCATCTTCTACAGTTCAACAACCCACCAAAACCACTATCCCAACCAGCGGAGGATCAGGTGGCGTTAGTTGTTCAGGCGCAGATCGTGATTGCGGAGACTTCACTACGCAAGCTGAGGCTCAAGGCTTTTTTATCTCCTGCGGTGGTCCAACTAGTGATCCACACAAGTTAGATGGAGACAAAGATGGATCAGTTTGTGAGTCACTCCCATGAGTCCAAGTTTTGATCCGTATATAATGTCATTAGGAGAAGAACGAGATGAATTTATAGATGAAGGAGGTAATATGTCGCAAAGCAAATCGGAAGAATTACTCTATCAACAACTACTTGGTGCATATCATTCGTTTCCCCCAACTAATGGCTACACGGATGTAACAAATCAAAGAGAATTGTGGAACCAATTGAACAGTGTTCTAGACGAGCTAATAGGTTTAGGGCACAAGAACTACGAAAAATTCAGAGCGTTACCAAGAGTAAGTTTTTACCAAGGCACCCAACAAAATGTCGTAAACATCGCATCTCTCAAAATGCAAATGATGTCAACGTTGAGAACTATGGGTACAGAATTCCAATGCGGTGATCCTGGCTATGATCTTAGTAGGTATGGCGCTACCAACAGCTTAAATGTTCAACAAACATCTAGTCCATCTTCAACAGCCAACGCACACCAAGTACAGACACAACATCAAGAGACTACTCTCACCTTAGAACAACACATCGAGAAACTTCAAAAGATAGTGAGAGAGGAGCTAACCGATGAGCAAACTGCCGAGATTAGCGAACCATTGATAAAATTCTTGGAAAATCCCAACGTCTGGCAAAATGCACAAAAGTTGATCATCAAAGGTGCAAATTTTACTAAAGATGTAGCTATCCAATTTATAGGTTCAGTTTTAGCAACGATATACCTAAGCAAATAAGTGTATCGATAATAGCTTCACAGAAACTATTATTCGGTCCACTTATCACCATACGGAGACATTAGCCCTATATTAAATCCTGATACCGATAAATTTTGAAAATTTACTAAGCAGTGTTAATATTACCCCAGCGACAAAAGATACGGGTCCCTTTTATCAGAAAAATAAGGAAAATGTATGATAGACATAAAATACGTTAAAGATAATAAGATAGAACTTAAGAAAACCATTAAAAATAAGAATATCGATTTAGACCTAGATAGGTTGATTGAATTATGGGACAAAAAAGCTGATTTTCAAAGAAAATTAGAAAAAGGCAACTCCGAAAGGAATATACTCAGTCGTAAAGTTAAGGATTCTACAGAAAATGAGAGAAAAAGTCTCATTACTAAAGGAGTAGAACTTAAAAAGAACATTGCTGAAATAAACGATAAGATCAAGTCTTTAAGTGCAGAATTTGAATTACTTGAAATTAAAGTTCCTACTATTCCCGCATCAGATACTCCAGTGGGAAAGAGTGATGCAGAAAATCAAGTCATAAACGTGTGGGGAGAAAAGCCAGTATTTGGCTTCGTGCCCAAAACACACATTCAAATAGGGGAGGATTTAGATATTATAGACTTTGTTAGAGGATCAAAAATAGGCGGATATCGTGGGTACTATTTGAAAAATGAAGGAGTCTCATTAGTTATGGGTATTATGATGTATGCGATTAGTAAAATGCTTCAAAAAGGTTATTCACCAATGATTCCTCCAACCTTAGTCAAGGAATTTGTTTTATTTGGTAGTGGTTACTTCAAAAGTACAACATACGATCCCGGAGTTGATGAAATATACCAAGTTGCTACACCTGATAAAAATTCCCTCAACGAAATTGATAAGGAGAAGAGGTTTTTAATCGGCACAGCCGAGCCAGCACTCTTAGCTTATTATTCTGGTGAAGTGCTAGACGAAAGCCAACTCCCCATGAGACTCTGTGGTTATAGTCAATGTTACAGGAGCGAAATTGGAAGTTACGGCAAAGACACAAAAGGTATGTATCGTGTTCATGAGTTTATGAAAGTAGAACAGGTTATTCTATGTAAGGCCGACATAGTAGAGGCGGACAAGCTACAGCTAGAAATGGTTGAAATCTCAAAGGAAATGCATGAAGAGCTTGGATTGCCCTATCGACAACTCCGCATTTGCACTGGCGATATGAGTCCAGGTAAATATAAAATGTTTGACATCGAAGCATGGATGCCAGGTCTAGACCGGTATGGCGAGACTGGCTCAGCAAGCAATTTCGTAGATTGGCAATCTCGAAGACTAAATGTAAGGTATCAAGATCAGAAGAAAAATAAGAAATATGTATATATGCTAAACAATACAGCCCTACCTTCACCGCGCGTATTTATTTCCATTCTAGAAAACTATCAACAAAAGGATGGTTCTATTAAAATCCCCAAAGCACTTTGGCCATTTATGCCAAAAGGATTAAAAGTAATCAAGAAAAAAAATGACTAACCCAATTAACGTCGCTTTAATTGGATCTGGAATGTTTTCGACGGAGGTTATTTTACCGTCGCTATACCACCTTCAAAGGGAGAGAATCATTAAGAAAATTGGTGTTTTTTCCCGTAATTCACAAAACGTAGATAAACTTGCCAATAACTCACTATTAAAAGAATCATTTCCTGGACAGACTATAGATAAATATTCATCTTTACAGGATGCCCTCTCTTCACTCAATCCAAGAGAACTGGTTATTATTGCCATTCCAGACCATCTCCATTATGGAATAATCATGGAAGCATTAAAAGCCAATCAGAATGTTTTTTGTGTAAAGCCATTAGTGCTAAGTTATGATGAGGCTTTAAAAATACAGGATATAGCAAAGAAAAGAGGACTTTGGGTTGGCATTGATTATCATAAACGTTTTGACCGTCGCTCTCTCCTAGCGAAGAAGTACTATCAGGAAGGGGAATTCGGAAAATTTGTGATGGGTGAGGCTCACTTAATCGAGCCTTATTTTTATAGACAATCAAATTTTCAAAACTGGTTTACAACAGATAATTCTGATCCTTTTACATATATTGGCTGTCACTATGTTGATCTAGTATCATTTATAACTAACCTCTCGCCTATAGAAGTTAGCGTTAAGGGCATTAAGTCAAAACTACCAAATGGTAATGACTCCTATTTATGGTCACAAGCAAATGTAATTTATGAAAATAATTCTATCTTAAGTATTGTTAATGGTTTGGGATATCCCGATCAAGCAGCTGGTTCAAACTCCCAAGGAATCACTATGTTTTTTGAAGGAGATAATGGAGGCGGAATGGTGAAACACGAAGATCAACACCGTGGAGCATCTTACTCATTTATAGAACAAGGAGAATCAGATAAATTATTTAACTCAGTAAACCCAGATTTCTTCCAATTAGTTCCTTGGGAAGGTGTAGGATATAAGCCTGTTGGGTATGGCTTTGAATCCTTTAGTAACGCGGTAAAAATAGTCTATTTCAAAAGTAGTAATGAGATGATGGCTACCGTTAATAATTCATTGAACAATATTCTCGTTTCAGAAGCAGGGAGGATGTCGATAGAAAATGATGGCATGCCAGTTAAAATAATAAGAAACAGAAATAAAGTAAAATTCGAATTTAAATGGGCAAATAAAGGTTAGCTGCTGATTAAGATATTGTTTGGGTTATTATCATAAGAACCAAAGTTAGTTACCAGTTTTTCTATTTGTTTCGTCGTATTGGTTGGCCAAACAAATTCTCTACGAATCTGCGATAGATCTAATTCATTCCAATCTTCGGGTGTATTATCAACGCCAAATGAATATGTGTATATTTTTTTCGCAATTTTATTTACTCTAGAATCAGTTGCGCCATATGGGTAGGCATAACAACTAACTGTCGAGCCAAACAGTGATTCCAATTGGCTTTTTGATTCTCTCAGTTCACTCTCGATAATGCTATCTGAAAACTTAGTTAGTCGCTGATGCGTCATGCCGTGACTACCTATTGTATGACCTTCATTCGCTATTAACCTTGCTTCATCGACACTTAAATGATCAATTATTACTTCCGATCGTGGATTCCACAAATTATTTTTACCAAAAAAAGGTGGAAGCAAGAAAAATACCGCTTTAACCCCAAACCTCCTTAGTATCGGTAACGCTATATCGTAGTTATCTTTATAACCATCATCAAATGTAATAAGCACTTTATTTTCAGAGATAAACTTCTTTTCTGCTATTAATAAATGCAATTCATTCATGTCCCAAGTACCAAATTTCTCCGAAACAAACTTCATAATTTCCGTGAACTTTTCTGGCGTTACAGCAAAAGAATCTCCATCCAAGTTATTTCTAACAGAATGAAAACATAAAGTTGGAACTACGATTCTTTTCATAATTTGGTAGACCTATAGCCGTACAAGGTGTAAACTTCACTGAATTATTACATATTTATGAATGAATTAAAAGAAAGAGAATTTCTAGAAGTATTTAACGAGGTAGCGCTCTACGTTGATCAAGCATCAATCGATGCTTTTGAACAACCTTGGGATAGTCTCGACTCTATTGTTGTACTGGGTTCACCAGTTTGGATGAATCCAACTACCAAGAACGTCAAGCTTTCTTCCAAAATAATTCCAGAATTGCCGATTATTGCATGGGGTCATTCTAGGGCATTGGCATCAAAGCTGATTTATGACATAGGGTTTAATGGAACATTTGCGATTACAGGTGCTGTACAGGAACTATCTGCGGATCGAGCAATTTCTAAGGCAGAAGTACTCAAGGAAAAAATAGTGAAACTCGGAGTAAACCAAAATAACGTTGTGGCAATAGGAAAAAATGGGCAGGGCAACACGTTGGGGAATATTAATGATGCCATTGATTATTTTCAGCAAACTAAACCAGACAAGAGACGTATTGGCATTCTAACAAATGATTTCCATATTCTCAGAAGCTACATCATGTTTAAGTCACATCCATTCTTTGAATGCCTTTCGTATCAAATTACTCCAATAATTGTAGAGGAAGTTTTAAAGTCAAAATCAAGCAAGTACGAATATTGGGAATCGCAAATTCGTGAATTAAAAGGATACGCAAAATTGAAATCAAACGAATTAAGCGGTATTTCGGATTTTATCAACGGATCCTATGTTCCACTCAACAAGTAGCTAACTTAATCTGTTACTCATGGGTATACCAATAAATTTTTGGTAGTACACTCCGTATAGATCTATATACTCTACCATTTTTTCCCCTCATGCTCCTCTGCTCTGCATGGCGGAAGGAAGGGGTGGGGGGAGGGAATCCGCCATGCAGAGGG
>CAYILS010000056.1:0-5645 GCA_964364325.1 uncultured Pseudomonadales bacterium | reverse complement strand
AGGTACTGGAGTCATTTACTTTAATCAAGTGTTTTTGACCCAAGCACTCACGGTGCTGTGGATTGTGTGGGGGATGAACTTTGTCAACATGGGAGCCAAGGGACTGGACGGACAACTGCCTGGCGTGACCTTGATCGCCGCGATTGTGATGGGGATCCTATCGTTTCGTTTTGTCAATGATATTACCGCGTGGCCGAGCGCATATCTTTCATTTGCGCTGGCGGGAGCTTACGCTGGACTACTAGCTTTTAATGTTTATCCGCAAAGAATTATGCCGGGATGGGGAGGGGGTGCACTGGCTGGATACTTTTTGGCGGTGCTGTCGATACTATCAGGCGCTAAGGTGGCCACTGCACTCATCGTGCTGGGTGTGCCACTCATGGATGTGATCTACGTCATCGGGAGGCGGCTCTACGCGGGCAAGTCGCCAGTCTGGGGAGATACCAACCATCTCCACCACCAGCTCCTCAAGCTCGGATGGAGCAAGAAACAGGTGGCGGGTTTTTACTGGCTCGTGACGGCTGGACTGGGCTCGCTGGCCCTGCAATTGAATAGCCAAATGAAAATCTATACAATCCTCTTAATCGCAGTTAGCGTGGGAGGAGCACTCTTGTGGATACACTTATTCTTGTCTTCAAATCGATCAGGGTAAGCCAGTGGGTTAAAAATATTATTATTTTTGCCCCGATTATTTTCTCGGGCTTTCTGTTTGTACCAGGCTATTTTGAAAAAGTAACTTGGGCGTTTGGGTTGTTTTGTTTACTCTCGTCTTCAATCTATGTCTTTAATGATATCGTGGATGTAAAAAGTGACAGGCTCCACCCGTTTAAAAAGAACCGCCCGATTGCGAGCGGGCAAATCCCGATTGAGGTAGCTGTTTTCCTCTTTTTGGCCTTGAGCGCTCTGTCGCTGATGCTTGGATTTATGACCTCGACCTTTTTCTTTGCCGCGATGGGAGCCTACTTTGCGATGAATATCCTCTATTCGCTGTGGTGGAAAAAGGTGGCGATCCTCGACGTGTTTGTGATTGCCGCGGGGTTTGTACTGCGGATATATGCTGGTTCATTTGTGATTAATGTTCACATGGACGTATGGTTTTTGCTGACCGTGATCTCGGCTTCGCTGTTTTTGGCGGTAGGTAAGCGCCGGAGTGAGATGACCCTCCTGTCTGGGGCAAAAATCGAGGCAAAGGAGTTGAGAACGACACTCGTCCATTACACCCCCGAACTACTGGGTGCTTATACCTCCATGTTTGCCAATACGACTTGGCTGACGTATGCACTCTTCTCCTTCCTCCACCCCACGTTTGTAGCAGAGGGTCGGGTGCTCAAGATCTTCTCGCTGCTGCCAAGGACGTTGCTCGTAGACAAATGGCTGATGGCCACGGTACCGGTCGTGATTTATGGGGTCATGCGCTATATGCAGCTGATCTACGAAAAAAACGAAGGTGAGTCGCCACACAAAGTGATTATGTCGGACAAACCACTCCTGTTGGTGGTGGGGCTATGGGGAGCAATGGTGATTACGATTTTGTACTTTATTTGACGACCGTCACATATTTGCCTGAGACCCAGCCGGGGCTGCCGGAGAACTCGACTTTGTGCCACCCGAGGTCAGTGCTTTCACCTAGATACTTTAATTTCTCACCGGTATCGGCTTTGCCTAGCTCCTCGGCGGTACCGGAGGCTTCTTTTCTGACGCGCAGCCAGCCAGTTTCTGTTTCGCCGATGAGGACATAAGGCTTGGCCATGTCGCTCGATTGCGCACCACTTGGCGAAGCCTTGGGGCTCGGGGAGTAGGAGGCTTTACCAGAGGGAGTGGGACTGAGCGTGGGAACGGACACAGCACCAGCTGAGTCGGATGCAATGGGGGCGGGGGCGGGTGTGAGCGTAATATTTTGACCTGCTAATTTGAAGTTGACGATCAAGTTGTATCCTTTGACGGTGTTGACCGAGAGCGTCTGCTCGACGAAACCGGGAGAGGTCGCCACTAGAGTGTGAGACCCTGGGGTGATACTAAGCTTGGACAAGGGAGTAAAACCGTTGGGCTTGTCATCAACGGTAATGTTGACGGTATCGGGATCAGAGATGACTGAGAGATAGGTCTCGCCTGAAGCCTCTTCTTGCAGTGACAAGGTATACCCTGAGTTGTCTGCCTCGCTCTCGCTAAAGGTGCGAGAGATGATAGTCGAGGCTTTGGAGGTCAAAACCAGCTTGGTTTCGTAGGGCGTCGCACTGCCTGTGGTCGGGACGAGTTTGAGGGTGTAACTGCCTGGCTTGACGTTTTTGTCTGAATACGGAGTTGTCCCTTTGTTTTCGTCGTTGATAAAAACAGTCGCCGCGGGAATGGTAGCAATCTCGAGGCCGGCTGGAGGTTTGACGAACAAGTCTTTGGGGGTACAGCCAGCTAGGAGTAGGCTAGAGCCGAGGATTAAAAGTATTTTTTTCATTAGACTTATATTACCACGAGACACTCTGCCAAGGCAGGAAGCTCTGTTATAATGAGAGTGCTTTTGGTCGGGTACCAGAGTAGTCTAATGGCAGGGACTGCAAATCCCTTGTTCATGGGTGCAAATCCCATCCCGACCTCATACTAATGCTATTGACTTCGTATTATCTTCGGATAATAATTGAAGTATGATACGAGATCCTCGAGGTGGACATAATCGCAAGAGAGTAAACGAAGACTTCTTTAAGACCTGGACTCCAGACATGGCTTATGTGCTAGGATTTATGTTTGCTGATGGGTCGTTGATCGATAGCAATGCGTCGAGCCGAACATATTATCTTTCATTTTTTAATAACGATCTCAACCTACTTACTCAGATAAAGCGAGTTTTACAATCTGATCACCGGATTTACATGAAACCTCCCAAGCTGATGGCTCATAAAAACGGTAAGTACATTTCTCATAAAGGCTACGTTTTGCGTATCGGCAATAAAAATATGTACTACGATTTGATTGATTTGGGATTAACCCACAGAAAGTCGAATGCGATGCATCTTCCCTATATTCCGAGTGAGTATTTTAACTTCTTTTTGAGGGGCTACTTTGACGGTGATGGCTGTATTAATCTTTACATGGCTAAAAATCGCCAAACAAACCGTCTAAGCTTACTATTTACCAGCGGGAGTACTGCTTTTTTGGAAGAAATTTCTACTAGAATTGGATTGCAACTCAAAGTTGATCCACCCAGATATAACAAATCTTGGGGAGCATATAATTTGATATGTCGCGGTGTAAAAGCTACTCTTGTTCTAGATTATATGTACTCAAATCTAAGGCGGGCACCATTTTTGGAACGGAAATACTTGAGGTACTTGGACTACAAAAATAATTTAATGGGTCCCAGAGTTAAAAAAGCGCTGGGAATCGTCTAAGCGTTGGCAATATCGCGAACTGTTTCGACTAATCGATTAGAGTAGCCCCACTCGTTGTCGTACCAGGCAAACACTTTGACCAGATCTCCGTCGATCACCTGGGTGAGGGCGAGATCAACGATAGCCGATTCGCGCCGGCCGATAATATCAGAGGAGACGATGGGCTCGTCGGTGACGGCTAAGATGCCAGAGAGTTTGTCGGTCAAAATGGCCTGGCGGAAGAAGTTATTCACCTCATCGACTGTAGTCTTGCGCTTCACCACAAAAGTAAAGTCTGTCATGGAGCCCGTAATGGTCGGGACGCGCAGAGCGATACCGTCAAACAGTCCTTTAAGCTCGGGGATAGCCTCGGTTGCCGCAATGGCAGCTCCAGTACTGGTGGGTACGATATTGTGTGCGGCTGCTCTGGCACGTCGCAAATCCTTGTGGGAGGCATCCTGGAGGTTTTGGTCGTCGGTGTAGCTATGGATGGTAGTCATGGCGGCCTTGGCAATCCCCAGGCGCTCGTGGATGACTATGGCCACGGGAGCTACGCAGTTAGTGGTACAGGAAGCATTGTTTAAAACTGCGATAGTGTTTTGGTGGTCAGCTGCCACTATTTTGTCTTCGTTGACCCCGATCACACTGGTGGGGACATTGCCGCCCTTGGCTGGAGCTGAGATGACCACCTGTTTGGCTCCGCCCGTTAGGTGTGCACGAGCTTTTTCTTCACTGGTGAAGGCACCGGTTGATTCAATCACGACATCGACGTCATGCTGACCCCAGGGGATTTTGGCTGGGTCGCGCTGGGCAAACACGGGGATTTTGGCTGTCCCACCCAAGACAAGATAGCCAATCAGAGAGTCCTCATCGCTGGCCTCTTTGGCTGACTGATACTTTTCGTACCCTATCTCGCCCGGAAAGAGACCGTAGGTAGTATCGTACTTGAGGAGGTGTGCCCAACCCTCGATATCCATAGATCCTGAGGTGTTGATCGCGACGAGCTTGATCGCATCTTGTTGATGTTGCCACCAAACTCTGGCGGATAAACGTCCGATGCGACCGAATCCGTTGATTGCAAAATTCTTCATAGTATCCAGTGTATCAGCGAATCAGTGAGTCTGCTAGTCGGAATTCTGGTCTATTTTGACCTACTTTGATATACATAACTATTTACCTCTGGATAGATCTTTTCCCTGTCTGGATAAATACCCTATAGGAGTTGACATTTAGGGGATATTTGGTAGGATGCGTGCCTTATGAAGAGAACTTGGCACAAAGCCAGTATTTTTAACAAACACACGTTCCCCCGAGTTTTCGGGATGCAGCTGGCAGGACTGGCTATGGCCATGTCGGTTGTGGCCTACCCTACCCACGCGTTTGACTACAACCTCTCTCAGGCTGCCCAGTCTAGCCCGAAACCGGAGCTAGAAATGATAACTAAGTCACAATACCAGTTCCCTCTGGCTGAAACCTTTGGAATGTCCCAGGGTTACCATGGACTGCATCCTGGGGTAGATCTACGGGCACCTCTCGGCACTGCTATCTATAGTATGGCTGACGGGACAATCGTGGAGGTGGAGAAGATGCTTGTGGGATATGGACACTTTGTCCGCATCGCCCACGATGGCACAATTTCGACATTGTATGCCCATCTTGATCAAGTAAGTGTGAAACCGGGGCAAAAAGTAGTGAAGGGTGAAACAATTGGGACGGTCGGACTGACTGGGTGGTCAACTGGTGCCCATCTCCATTTTGAAGTGTACCAGGGTGAACGCTCGGTAAATCCGCTGAGTTACGTTAGTATCCGGTAATTATTTGACCAGCGTCCCGATCTTTTCTCCCATGACCGCGCGCTTGGCGTTGCCTTTTTCGAAGAAGTTGAAGACCATAATGGGGAGCTTGTTGTCCATGCAGAGGGCAAAAGCCGAGGTATCCATGACTTCGAGGCGTTCTTTGAGAGCGTCCATATAGCCTAGTTCCTGGTATTTTTTGGCACCGGGGAATTTGTTGGGGTCTTTGTCGTAAATCCCGTCGACCTTGGTAGCCTTCATGATCACGTCACAGCCGAGCTCGAGACCGCGCAGAGCCGCACCCGTGTCGGTCGTAAAGTAGGGGGCACCGGTACCGGCCGCGAGGATGAGTACCCTCCCCTTGTCCATATGGCGAATAGCACGGCGGCGGATGTAGGGCTCGGCAACGGCTGGCATCTCCAGACCAGACTGGACGCGAGTGTCGACCCCAATCTTCTCCAGTGCATCTTGAATGGCGAGACTATTCATGACG
>CAYILS010000055.1:0-5693 GCA_964364325.1 uncultured Pseudomonadales bacterium | reverse complement strand
CGAAGAAGGTGAGGCCAAGTGGGCCGCGCCCAAGGGCTACGTGGTAGCCGGCAAGACCGGCACCGCTCAGATCGCGGTCGAGGGGCACTACGACGCCGAAAAGACCATCGCTTCATTTGTTGGGTTTGCACCCGCCTACAATCCACGCTTCGTCATGCTGGTCAAACTGTCCGAGCCTCAGTCCAGCCAGTGGGCCTCCGAGACCGCCGCTCCCCTCTGGTTTGGCATCGCCAAGAAACTCTTACTCCACTACAATATCCCCCCAGGCGATTAAGGGTCTGACCTTAACGGAAGTGCCCAACCCGACATCAAAATACAGCCAGGAGGGAAGGTCAGACCCTACAGGGTGTTTTCATGCTAAAATCTTTACGTGAAGTACATTTTACGTTTACTCCATCTGCTTCGGCCGCTTTTCCCTCAGGTGGTAGTCAACTACGGATACCACTTACCCAAAGCGATACTCGCCTCCTGGATTTACGGCAATCCTGGCAGAGACCTAGAGATCATCGGGGTGACCGGGACCGATGGTAAAACTACCACGTCTACCATGATCTACCACATCTTAAAAACTGCCGGTAAAAAGGTCGCCCTTATCTCTACCGTCGACGCCAAAGTAGGGCGTAAAAATATCAAAACCGGCTTTCACGTTACCTCCCCCAATCCCTTCGCGCTCCAAGCGCTCTTGCGGCGTATGCGCTCGCAAAAAATCCGCTACGTCGTCCTCGAGGTTACCAGTCATGGTCTCGACCAGTTTCGCATCTATCCGATCAAGCCCAAGATCGCCGTTTTAACCAATATCACCCACGAACACCTCGATTACCACCATACCTTCAAAGCCTACCAAACAGCCAAGCTCAAATTGTTCAAATCTGCCCAGCACGCCGTCATCAACAAAGATCTCAAGGTTTTCAACGACATTAACGCCCAGCTACCTAAAGTCTTGTTCTCTACCTACTCCCTCCAGGCAGAATCTCAGATCAAGCCCGAGCAAGTCGAGTATCTCGCCGACAAAACCACTTTCAAACTCGGCAATACTACCTACATGCTACCTCTGACTGGCGAATACAATCTATACAACGCGCTCGCCGCTCTCTCAACTGCTTTGCTCTTGGACATAGGTCCCTCCGACATTAAGCGAGCACTAGCGAGCTTCAAGGGCGTCAAAGGGAGACTAGAAGAAGTCGAAAACAACCGCGGTATCCATGCCTACGTTGACTTTGCCCACACTCCGAATGCTCTCGAATCAGTCCTCACCAACTTGCGCTCCAAACTAGAGGGTAAACAAAAGTTGATTGTCATCTTTGGCGCTGCCGGTCTGCGCGACGCCAGCAAACGACCGCTGATGGGTAGGGTCGCGGCCGACCTGGCCGATCTAATTGTCTTAACGAGTGAGGATCCGCGCGTAGAGCGAGCTGAGGATATAGCCAAAGATATTATCAAGGGGATTCCTCCCAAAAAACGCAAAAATGTCACCGTCGAAATCGATCGTACTAAAGCCATTGATCTGGCGATTAATCAACTAGCTCAAAGGGGTGACTGGGTAGTGGCGTGTGGTAAGGGTCACGAAGAGTCGATGAATATGGACGGCTTTACTGAGACCCCTTGGTCAGATCACGAAGCAATGCAGAGCGCACTGGAGAAAAAAGTATGACACCCTCAACAGTTGCGGCCGTAGTCCTCGCGGCCGGCAAGGGCAGCCGTATGAATGCCAAAAGTAAGAATAAAGTGGCTTTCAAACTCAATGGTCAGCCCATGATCACTCACACGGTCGATCACCTCTATCAGGCAGGTATCAGGCACATTATTGCCGTTGTTGGCTATCAGGCCGACTCTGTCCGCGCGGCCCTCGGTGATAACGTCGCCTACGCCGTTCAAGCCGATCAGCTCGGTACCGGTGACGCCATCAAAACCGCCTTGCCCTTGCTGGCTCCAGACGTTACGACCGTTCTAACCGTCTACGGTGACGACTCTGCTTTTTACCCTCCCTCCCTCTTTAGCGAAATGGTCGCCAAAAAAGAAGCTTCTGGTTGTGATTTGCTTTTCCTTACGATACACAAGGACGATCCCACGGGATTAGGTAGAATAGTTAGAGACGCAAAGGGCAAGGTAGCAAGTATCGTCGAAGAAAAAGTCGCCTCAGACGAAGAGAAAAAAATCCAAGAGATCAATACCGGTTTCTACTGTTTTGACCGGGATTTCCTGGTCAACTATATAGGGGAAATCCAAAAAAACCCCGTCTCGAGCGAGTATTACCTGACCGACATGATCGAGATTGCGCTGCGCCACGGCAAAAAGGTTGACGCTCACTTCGTGCAAGACGACTCCATTTGGCACGGTATCAACAACCGCTCCGACTTTGTGAGAGCTCAGCAAAAAATGTACTCAAAATGATAGCCAACAATCTCAAAAAAGTTGTCGTAATTGGAGGAGGCACGGGTACATTTACGCTTCTCACTGGCCTCAAGGCGATTGAAGGATTAGATTTGTCTGTGATTGTGACCATGGCCGACGACGGTGGGAGTAATCGAGTCCTCAGGGACGAGTTTGGCCTCCTCCCGACCAGCGGCATCCGCCAGGCAATGGTAGCACTCTCCAAGGATGTCACACTTCTGCGTCGTTTATTCGAGTATCGCTACTACCAGGGCACCGGTATTTCTGGTATGACTTTTGGTAATTTATTTATCGCCGCAGTCTCCGACATCTTAGGGTCACAAAAAGAAGCAATCAAAGAAACGGCTGATTTACTCGGCGTCAGTGGGTACATTTTACCCGTCAGCTACGAAAAAACTTCTCTTGTCGCCACCTACGAGGATGGTACCGAAGTGATTGGAGAACACTCTATCGACGCGCCTTCATCCAAGCTGGGCAAGCAGAAAATCATCAATTTGCGATCTATCCCCAAAATCAAATTAGATGATGACGCCAAAAAAGCCATTCTCCAAGCAGATATGATCATTTTAGGACCAGGAGATCTCTATACCAATACAATCGCCAATCTCATTGTCGGTGGGGTGAAAGAGGCAATCGAAGGGAGTATGGCAAAAGTAGTATTTGTGATGAATCTCATGAATCGTATGGGGGAGACGTATAATTACAATGCCAGCGATTTTATGAATGATGTATCAAGATATATCAGCCCTGATCGTATTGACTATATTTTAGTAAATACCGAGACCTCTCCCTCCCCGATAGTACTCAAAAAATATGCAGCAGAAGGGCAGGGTATAGTCGAAGACGACCTGGACAGTACCTGGCACCGTGCCAAAATCGTACGGGCTCGGATGCGCTCCAGCCATAGGCCTGAAAAAGCCAAAGGTGATACACTAATTCGCAGTATGGTCCGCCACGACCCAGATTTACTCGCCAAAGTAATCACCAAACTTATATGACCAAATCAGCTTATTTTATCGGTATCAAGGGGGTAGGGATGACAGCCCTGGCTCTTGCCATGCAAGACGCTGGTTGGAATGTCTCAGGTGCCGATACCGACGAATCGTTTATCACCGACGATATTCTCACCTTCCGCCACTTAGGGGTTGATCCTCTAAGTACCCCAGTTCCCTCAGGGACAGATTTAGTTGTTTGTTCCGCCGCGTATGCTCCTCCAGATAGCACCACCAAAACAGTTTCGTTGGCACAGGCGTTAGCCGAGTTTGTCAAAGACAAAAAAGTCATTGCAGTCGCAGGTGTTGGAGGTAAGACGACCACGACTGCCATGCTAGCCGCACTATTCCATGCCCATGGCCGCGACGTGGGATATTATGTGGGGACAGGCAGTATTGCTGGATTAGATGCTCCAGGCCATGCTGGGACTGACCCTTACTTTGTGGTGGAGTCGGATGAATATGCCATCAGTAAAATTGACAGACGCCCCAAGTTTGCGCTGCTAAAGCCCTATATTTTGATTACCACCAACATCATCCATGATCACCCCGACATCTATCCGACCCAAGCCGATACGCAAAAGGTCTTTGCCGACCTGGTTGTCTCCATCCCTCCAGGTGGTACTTGGATCTGCAATCCGAGTGACCCCATGACCGCCCAGATTCTCAACCTTTCGGGAGACTCCCGAAAGTCGGTCAAAGTAATACAATATGGATCAGATCATCCTTTGTATCAAAAACTTGATTTATCCGTCTTTGGCGAGCAAAACAAACTCGATGCTTTAGCAGCCGTCCTCGCAGCTATAGAGGCGGGTCTCACCGAGACGCAGGCATTAGAGGCAATCAAGTCATATAGGGGAGCAGGACGCCGCCAGGAGTCCCACGGGGAGGTCGCGAGTCGCTTGCTCTACGACGACTATGGTCACCACCCACGCGAAATCGAGCTGACCGTGGATTCTTTCAAAGCCCATTTTCCAAGTCGTCGTCTCATCCTCGTGTTCGAGTCCCATACCTATAGTCGCACGGAGGCCCTGCTGTCTGATTTTGCCACAGCTATCGCCCGCGCCGACGTCGCTTGCATCATGCCAATTTTTGAGTCTGCCAGGGAAAAAGGCCAGTCCCATACCGTTACCACCGAGTCATTTGCAGCCATGATCCCTGGTGCCATCCCTCTTACTTGGGAAGATGCCGCAAGTACGGTCTGGTCACTGTCCAAGCCAGGAGATCTCATCCTCACCATGGGGGCAGGATTTGTCTACAAACTGCACGACAAGTTTAAGCTACAATTAAATATATGAACTATACCTTTATCACGCAAGCACTAGGGTCAGACAAGCTCAAAGTCAATGAGCCGCTCGCCAAACACACCTACTTCAAACTCGGTGGTCCGGCCGATCTTTTTTTTGAAGCCAAGACTGTCGAAGAATTAACCGCCGCCGTTCAATCGGCAATTTTATACAAGGTTCCGTACCTTGTAATTGGAGGTGGCTCCAACATCCTCGTCACCGACACCGGCTTCCGTGGCCTGGTCATCAAGAATAGGACGAGCGGTATCCAGCTCAAGGGTTTCGCAGGTGGAGTAGAAAAAGGCAAATTAGATCTCAAAGAAGCTATCGTCCAAGCAGATTCTGGTGTCCCAGCCAACTTACTCATCCGCTATACACTCGATCAGGGTCTCTCGGGACTAGAGGATATGCTCGGGCTCCCTGGCTCTGTTGGCGGGGCTGTGTACAACAATTCTCACCACCTGGACAAGCTTTGGGGCGACCACATTATCGAGGTGGAAGCAATTGATACTGAGGGTAAGATCAAAAAATATACTCAAAGTGAACTCAAATTTGAGTATGATTACAGTATTTTTCACAAGACCAAAGAAGTTATACTATCCGCTTCATTCCAGCTGAAAAGAGGGGATAAGGACGCACTTTGGGTAGTTGCCAATGCCGCCGTCAAACGTCGCGCCACGACGCAGCCTCTCGGCGTTCCCAGCTCTGGCTGTATGTTTAAAAATATCCCCCTCGCCGATGCCATGAGAATTGGCACCCCAGATACAATTCAGTCAGTCGGGTACCTACTCGACAAAGCTGGGCTCAAAGGCCTACGCGTCGGGGGCGCCAGTGTATCAGAGGTGCACGCCAACTTTATCGTCAACGATGGCACCGCTACCGCTCAGGACGTACTCGACTTAGTTGAGCAGATTAAGACAAAGATCAAAGCCAAATTTGGTGTCGACCTAACCGAAGAAGTCATCATCATTGAATAGGTCGCGATACATTTTGCACTCCTAGAAGGGAGTGATATGTCGCCAAA